>JAQWSA010000146.1 GCA_029243445.1 Alphaproteobacteria bacterium | reverse complement strand
AGATTACCTTTATTGGGATACTGAACTCGAGCAATAAAAAATAATATTTATTATTCATAATCTTATAAATAGAAGTTCTTAGATGCGTGTGGAAAGCCAAATAGCGAGACGAGAACTAGCCTTTACTGCTCGTGATAGAATAGGATAACTTTCAGTCGATTCTTCAATTTGTATACCATTATCTGCAGAAGTGGTGGCTATATGATCAAGCCCAATATTCTTATGTTCAATTTCTTCTAGACGAAAATCATCTATAATACCGCGAAGCTCTTTCTCATCATCACCTAATTTATCATATTGTTCGTTGTAGTGTTCTTCAATTACCTCTTCAACGGCGACTGTACAGGCCATAGCTGCCCGCTCACTTATAGCCGCGCTTAAAACTCCCAATGAATATCCAGCAATATGCCAAACTGGTGATAAAACTGTGGGTCTGACTTTGCGTTTAACGATCATTTGGTCAAATGTATCGAGATGTCTTTTTTCTTGCTCAGCCATATGATGAATGACTTTACCTATTGGACGGTTTCCAAGTATAGCAAGCTGGCCTTCATAAATGCGTGCAGCACCATATTCTCCTGCATGATCCACACGTATCATTCGCTCAATTTGAGTTTTTTTATCAAGATCTCCGTGCAGGAGTTGACTAGGTTTTTTTGTTTTTTTGTTTTTCACGATCATTGTAATGGCTGTTTAAATATCTATAAATAAAATTTTAACCCTATATAGCTTAGGCATAGTATTATACAAATAGCTAATATTAACCAACCTAGATAGCGTTCAATGAATTTTAGAATAATTGGTCCAAAAAACCAAAGTAAACCCGCCAATAAAAAGAAACGGACCCCTCTAGATATAGCTGAAGCAATACCAAATGTAATTGGATCCAAATGGGTTGCTCCACTAGCAATGGTAATTACTTTGTATGGAAAAGGTGTAACGCCAAAGAAAGCAACAATCCAAGCTCCCATTTCGTTGTAACGTTGGCTAAAATGGTTAAATGCACTTTCCAACCCGTATAGATAAATAACTTTTTGGCCTATAGAATCAAAAAGTAAAGCACCAAATGTATAACCAAGAAAACCTCCTAGAACAGACATTATAGTACAAATTGTAGCTAGTCTCCATGCTCGCTCACGTGCAGCTAATATCATAGGGATTAGAATTATATCTGGAGGTATTGGAAAAACTGAGCTTTCGGCAAAGGCGACAGCTGCCAGAACCCAAACTGCATAACGTGCAGAACTTAGATGTAGTACGTAATTATATATCTTACGCATGACTGACAAGACCTCGTATCGATCTTAAAATTATTTCATGCCCTTTAGCAGCAGCGCGTATCACATGTCTACATTTTGTGATGATTGGTAAATCAATTAGATTGCTAACATTGACGCATAAAGGATAGACTATTAGTTCTTTTAATAAAATGCGGGCGTGGCGGAATTGGTAGACGCGCGGGATTCAAAATCCCGTTCTGGCAACAGAGTGAGAGTTCGATTCTCTCCGCCCGCACCACTGATAATCACTAATTAGCTCTGAGTTTCTTTATCCATTAATGCTAAGCTCAGTGCTGAAACGAGAGCTAGGAAGCTATGGCTAATAATAAAACTGCTTTTTCAAACCGCAATTCTGATAAAATAACTCCTATTATGCGTGCTAATATTAATAAAACTCTAGCCCGGGCATTAACTACCTTAGAGGCTAAGACTGAGCCGGAGCACACTGCTCTGGTTGTGGTTGATGTTCAGAACGATTTTTGTGCTGAAGGTGGAATGCTAGATACCGAGGGATTCGACTTGACGCGAATTCAAACTATGGTGCCTAGGTTGGTTAATCTAATTTCAAAAGCTCGTGAGGCCGGTTGTTTGATTGTTTATATTCAAACTATCTACAACGCTGAAATGAACCTGATGTCTGATGTCTGGCTGGAACAGTCTTTGCGACAGTGGAAGGGAAGATTCATCGAATATCCGGTATGTATGCAAGGTGGTTGGGGTGGAGATTTCTACGATGGTATAAAGCCACTTCCCGGTGAACCTATTATACATAAGCACCGATATGGTGGTTTTATTGGTACAAATCTCGATATGGTTTTGCGTTCCAATGGTATCCGTTCGCTTATCATGACCGGTGCGATAACTAACGGTTGTGTTGAATCGACTGCTCGAGATGGCTTTTTTCATGATTACTACATAGTTTTTGCTGATGATTGCACTGGCACTGTTAATGAAGATATGCATAATGCGACCCTCGTAAATATCGACCGTTGGTTTGGACAGGTAGTGAAGGCTGAAGAGGTAATCAGTTGCTGGCATGATGCTGGAAAACTAGGCGATGAAGTTGAAAGTTAGAAATAATTTTATCCTCTTATATTGGCGTTAATTACAGTTCCCTTATAATTTAATCTATGGGGCTTTTAAAAATATGAATGATAGTTTTAGTGATATAAGATCTTCAGTTGCATCTCTTTGTGAGGAATTTAATCTAGAATATTGGCGTGAACTTGACGAAAAAAGGGCCTATCCATCCGAATTTGTTGCTGCAATGACTAAGTCAGGTTTTTTGGGAGCTTTAATTCCTGAAGAATACGGAGGTAGTGGCTTGGGTATATCTGCTGCTGCTGCAATATTAGAAGAAGTTCATATAAGTGGAGGCAATGCAGCAGCGTGTCATGCACAAATGTATATAATGGGGACTGTGTTAAGGCATGGTTCTAATGAACAGAAGAAAAAATACTTACCGGAAATTGCTTCTGGAAATATTCGGCTACAGGCCTTTGGTGTAACTGAACCTTCTAGTGGTACGGACACTGCTAGTCTTACTACTACTGCAAAGCTTGAGGGAAAGAACTATATTGTTAATGGACAAAAAGTTTGGACATCTCGAGCAGAGCACTCAGATTTAATGCTGCTTTTGGCACGAACAACCCCAAGAGAAGAGGTGGAGCGTCGTCATCAAGGACTATCAGTTTTTTTGGTTGATATGAAGAACTCTGTTGGCCAAGGCCTTTCTATCCAGCCGATAAAAACAATGATTAATCATGCTACTACGGAAGTTTTTTTTGATAACTTGGTTGTACCTGCTGAAAATTTGATTGGAGAAGAAGGTAAAGGATTTAGATATATACTGGATGGTATGAATGCTGAACGAATACTCATATCAGCAGAATGTATTGGAGATGCTAGGTGGTTTATAAAAAAAGCAACTGAATATGCAAACGATAGAAATGTATTTGGCAGACCTATTGGCCAAAACCAAGGAATTCAATTTCCAATAGCCCGTGCCTATGCCCAAACGGAATCTGCTTCGCTGATGACGGGGCAGGCCGCAAAATTATTTGATGATGGTGAAGCATGCGGAGCAGAAGCAAATATAGCAAAACTTCTAGCAGCCGAGGCTTCCTGGGAAGCAGCAAATATGTGTATCCAAACTTTTGGAGGCTATGGCTTTGCTCAGGAGTATCACATCGAAAGAAAGTTTCGAGAAACGCGGCTTTATCAGATCGCGCCAGTATCAACAAATCTTATTCTGTCATATATTGCTGAACATGTACTAGGTTTGCCAAGATCATTTTGATCATATAGACCTTACTTAATATTAGTTAAATATTCTATTCGGGTTTTTAAAAAATTAATGGAAATAAAAAATAGTTTTACAGTATCTTCGGACAAAGAAGCATCATGGAATATTCTTTTAGACATAGAGAGGATTGCACCATGTATGCCTGGAGCGGAATTAACAGCAGTTATAGACGACACTCATTATAAGGGTAATGCGAAGTTACGGGTTGGACCAGTTAGTCTTACCTTTTCTGGAGAAGCCGAGATAATCGAGGTTGATGAAGTTAACTTTACTGCAAAGGTGCATGCTAAGGGAAACGACATTAAAGGTCGTGGGGCAGCAGATGCTTATGTGATTTTTGCTCTTTTTGAGGATGGTGAGAAAACTCGTGTCGATGTCTCGACAGAACTCAACCTCTCTGGTTCTGTCGCACAATATGGTCGTGCTTCTGGCCTAATTGACGCGATAGCAGGTCAAATTATTTCTGATTTTACTGCCAACTTAGAGGCAGAGATCGCGGATGAGAAAACTATGCCCACTGAAATAAAAAAATGTGCTGATGTAAAGCTAGCTGAGGTAAGTAAAAAAAGTGATAATAGCATTTCAGGTTTAAGTTTGTTTTTTAGGGCAATCTGGGCGATGATACTAGGTAAACGTTAGGAAGAATGTAATATAATGAAACCAGCACCATTTATCTACCATAATCCGGTAAGTCCGGAAGAAGCAGTATCACTCTTGTCTTCTAATGAGGAAGCTAAAATTTTAGCTGGTGGTCAATCTTTGATGCCCATGCTTAACATGAGGTTTGTGGTACCAGATCACGTTATTGATTTAAACAATGTAATTGGAATTGTTGGTATAACTGATAGCGATAATTTATTAGAAATTGGTGCAATGACTCGCCAACGTGATTTGATGACTAATGATTTGGTGAAAGCAAAGGCTCCGATTATTCCTGAAGCGCTAGAGTATGTAGGTCATTTTCAGACACGTAATCGGGGCACAATTGGAGGTAGCCTTTGTCATCTTGACCCAGCTGCGGAGTTACCTTGTTTGATGGCTGCATATGACGCTATGTTAACCGCTCAAGGTCCGGACGGTGTTAGAGAAATACCTTTTATAGAATGGCCAAAAGCATATATGATACCAAATTTGGCTCCTGATGAACTACTAACTAAAATCAGTTTCAAATATTGGTCTACAAACCATGGTTATGGATTTGTAGAGTTTGCCAGGCGCCATGGTGATTTTGCTATAGTGGCGGTAGCCGCGATGCTAGAGATTGGTGATGGAAAAATAAACCGTGCAGCCATATCAATAGGTGGAGCTAATATTAGGCCTGTCCGCTTGGTAGATGCTGAAGAAGCACTCCTTGGGAAGTTAGCTAATGAAGACACATATAAAATCGCGGCTGATATTGCCCAAGGAATCGAATCTATGTCTGATGCTTATGTAACCTCTCAGTATCGACAACGACTAGCCGGCACCCTTGTACAGCGAGCCCTTGTCAAGGCCGGTGATCGCGCTAATAGGAGTTAGTTAACATGGCCGACATCCGAGATATCCAAGTTAGTGTGAATGGAGAGGATCATTCTGCTAAAGTAGAAACCCGAACCAGTTTGGGAGATTTTTTACGTCAGAATTTAGGCTTAACAGGAACACATCTGGGCTGCGAACATGGTGTATGTGGAGCTTGTACAGTGATGCTTGATGGTGAGGCGGTGCGTTCATGTTTAATGTTAGCTGTTCAAGCTAATGGTCATGAGGTTACCACTGTTGAAGGTCTTGCTGGAGCAGAAGGTGATCTACATCCTTTACAAGAAGCATTTTGGAAACATCATGGGTTGCAGTGCGGCTTTTGTACTCCAGGCATGCTTACCTCATTAGTGGCGTTTTTGCGTGATAATCCCGACCCAAGTGAACGAGATATTCGTGAAGCTATTTCAGGAAATATTTGTCGCTGTACGGGATATCAAGGAATTGTTGACGCTGCGCTAGAAGCAGCAAAAATAATGCAAGGGGGGAGCTAGGCTTATGGGTGTTCGTTATCTAGGGGCTGAAGTTCAACGCATGGAGGACCCAAGATTATTGACTGGTCATGGGCGATATGTCGATGACATTAAATTAGAAGGAATGTTACATGCTGCTTTTCTTCGTTCGTCGCTAGCTCATGCCAAAATTCATTCAATTGATACTAGTGCAGCTTCTGATTTATCAGGTGTTCACAGGGTATTTACACTTGCTGATCTTGGTCCAAATTACGAACGACCAATGAATCAGTTATATCCTGCACCGGTAATAGAACAAAATAAGACTCAATATCCTCTTGCAAAGGATGAGGTTTGCTACGTCGGTGAAACAGTTGCTGTTGTTATAGCTGATAGCAGGGCGATTGCTGAGGATGCTCTTGCGCTAATTAATGTGGAGTATGAAACTCTTCCAGCGGTAATTGACATCCTGGCAGCGCTCGAAGAAGATTCTCCGCTAGCACATTCTGATACGGCATCAAACTTGATGGGTAAAATGCGCTCTAAATTTGGTGATATTGAGGATGCATTTAGTAAGTCTGATCATGTTTTTTCTGCAGGTTTTATGCAGCACCGTGGAGGTTGCCATTCTATGGAGACCAGAGGTGTAATAGCCCGTGATGATCCATGGGGGGATGGGCTAACTATATGGACCTCTGCACAATCACCCTATCTTATCCGAAGAGCTTTGGCTGATTGGTTAGGTGAACCAGAAGAAAGAATTCGAGTAATAGCTCCTGATGTTGGGGGTGGATTTGGACCTAAGGCTGGTTTTTACCCCGAAGAAATCGTAATACCATTGGTAGCGCGAATAATGGAGCGTCCAGTCAAGTGGATTGAGGATCGACAAGAGCACTTTGTTTCAACAACTACTCAAAGGGATCAGTATTGGGATTTAGAAGTTGCATGCAATGCAGATGGAAAAATTCTTGGGCTAAAGGGAAAAGTTACTCATGAGAATGGAGCCTATATACCCTATGGTATTCTCTTGCCAAATAGCTCTTTAACACCATTACCAGGAGCATATTCAATTCCAGCAATAGATGTGGGTGTGGATATTATTTTTACAAATACGGTGCCGAACTCACCCGTTCGCGGTGCAGGACGTCCTTGTGGTATTTATGCTGTAGAACGCATGGTACAGGTAGTTTCGCGTAAACTTGGCATTGACCCAGCGGTTGTACGTCGTAGAAATTATGTTCGTCCAGAACAAATGCCATATGAAACGGGTGCTAAACTTCGTGGCGGAGATCCTGTTGTTTACGATAGTGGAAATTATGAAGAGCTACTAGAAAAGGTATTGGAACTGTCAGATTATGAAAGTTTTAAAGAGCGTCAGATAGCTGCGCGAAAAGAAGGTCGTTTTTTAGGTATAGGCATTTCATCGTGTATAGAAGATACGGGGATGGGGCCTTATGAAGGTACAACTGTAAGGGTAGAGGCTTCTGGTAAAGTTGTTGTAAAAACTGGCGCAGCTAGTCAAGGGCAGGGCCATCATACAATGATTTCGATGATAGTGGCAGAGAATTTAGGTGTAACACCAGAGGATATTATTTTTGAATCAGCAGATACTGCTAAGTTTCCACATGGTATTGGCACAATAGGTAGTCGTGTAGCAGCTAATGTAGCTCCTTCAGCTTTTGATGCAGCCAGTAAGGTTCGAGAAAAAGCGCTTAAATTGGCTGCCGAAGTTCTTGAAACGGCTGAAGCTGACCTTGATATAGAGGCAGGCATAGTTCGCGTTAATGGTGCTCCTGACATTTCAATTTCTCTGGGTGAACTCGCGGTTAAGTTAACTCCACCTTCTTCCATGAGGGTTCCTACTGGCTTTGATCCATTGTTAGAGGCAACCTCAGTTGAGGGATCTGCTGGTTCGCCGATTGCATGTGGTTCTAATGTAGCTGAGGTTGAAGTTGATAATGGAACTGGCGAAGTAAAGGTGCTGAGGTATTCTGTGGCCCATGACTGCGGTGTTATGATTAATCCTATGATCGTTCATGGACAAATTGTTGGTGGCGTGGTCCACGGCATTGGTAATGCACTATTTGAACGCATGATTTATGATGAACAGGGACAACCTCTGACAATGAACTATGGAGAGTATTTACTTCCCTTAGCAAGTGAGATGCCCCGAATTGATGTAACCCACATGGAAACACCCTCTCCTCTAAATTCACTGGGCGTTAAAGGAGCAGGTGAGGGGGGCACTATACCCGCAGCGGCAGCGGTTGTTGCTGCAATAGAAAATGCTCTAGAGGAATTTTCGGTAGAGATAGATTATTATCCTGTAGACCCACAGTACCTATTGGGTTTAATTGATGCCGCTATAGACTCAAAAATCTAAGAGCCGCTTATCTAGATATTCGCGGTTCTATCTTGCCATTTCCTGATAATAGAATAGCGATAGGACGGGTAGGTTCAAAATAAGAAAGAACTATTACGGCTATTACAGTGAGGGGCACACATAAAAACATACCTACTATTCCCCATATGCTTCCCCATAAGGCAAGAGATAGAATGACGACTAGAGGGCTAATGTTTAATGAACTTCCTGTTAAACGGGGTTCGAGAATGTTTCCTATCAAAAATTGTATTAATCCAATACCGCCTAGAACAATAAAAAATGGTACAGGTGAAGAAAATTGTATTAGTGCTAGCATTGCCGGAAAGATAACCCCTAGAAGAGAACCGACCGTTGGTATGTAGTTTAAAAGAAATATTATAAATCCCCAAAACTCAGCAAAATCTACACCTACAATTTTAAGAATTGCATAACTTATTATGCCTGTAAGTAAACTTGTAAAGGTCTTAATTGCCACATACGTCTGAATCTGCTTCTGCATTCGATTTAGTAAGTCTTGTACTTCGTTTCGACGACTCTCTTCAGGAAATAATGCAGTTAGTTTGTTTTGAAACCCTTTTTGTTCAAATAATAAAAACAAAACATAAATTAAAACTATACCAAAGCTACCTGCAAAACTGGCTGTAGCGCTAAGAAAGCGCGTGGCGAGAGTGCGAAGATCGATTTGTTCAAAAATTGCTGCGATGTCAGGTGGTTTATTAAAGCCTAAGATTTCAGACGCCTTAGAAATAAGTATTTCAATGTTAGCTTGATAAGTATTAGCCACTAAGCTTACTTGTCCGATATTATCACTAATTAATTCAGCTATAATTGTAAGTCCGGCTATAAGTGTGGTGATCGCTAAAGCCATAGATAAAGAAATTGGAATCCGATACGATCCAAATGGAATAAGATGAAAACCTCGAGCTAAAGCGTTAAGTAGGTACCAAATCATTACCGATACCGCTATTGGAATCAATAAGTCCCGTCCCTCTATTAAAAGAACGAATGTAAGGGCTAAAATAATTATGGATGAGGCAAACGCGATGGCTTTATTTGATAGGTGCTCACGCATAAGATCCTCCTTCTTATAATTCTACTGCTATCTGTAACATAAACATATAGACTTTGGCTTCATTAACAAAGAATATCTATTCTAACTCTTATTAAAGAATGCGCCTGGAAAATGTTTGGCGTTGACATAATATTATGAAATAAAGGTGTATTAATTTAATTAAATATTCAAATAATAAGTTTTAATGGGAGATTAAACCTTGACCAAGCATTTAGAAGGTTCGCGCTTAGAAAGAGTAGAAAGAGAAGATTGTCCGGAAGAATATTTAGCGGCTTGGGATGAAATTTTGCGGACTCGTGGTATGGATGTGATGCCCAATGTCTTCTCTCTTCTAGCCAATAGTCCGGGCGCTATGTCCGTGGTAACGCCGGTAGGGGCGCATGTACGCTATAATACTGATTTTGATAATTTGCTTCGAGAGTTAGTAATTCTTACTGTCGCACAGGAGTTAAATTGTGAATATGAGTGGAAGCATCATTGGCGGGTAGCTGAAAAAGCGGGAGCAACTGACGAATTATTGAAAAAAATAGGTACTACAGAAATTGAATCGGAGCCAAATTCTGTAGGAATTGCAGTTCGTTATGCACGTATGTTGACAAATAATGAAAATATTGATGACAATTTAGCTGAAACTCTTAAAGAAAATTTTGGTGTTAGTGGATTTGTAGACCTAACAATAATTATAGGTTATTATGGTATGCTAGCTCGTTTCATCAACACTGCTGTTATTCCGGTGGAAAGTGGTTATGAAAATATAACTTTTAATAAGTAAGAATTGAGATTGTTTAGTTTAAATAAATTTCATAAACAGATTTCAAAAAGTTTGGTTAATTAGCAAATATTAAGAATTTATATTGGACTTTTTTATAGACTAGAAGGAGGAAACCCATGGTAAAAGTCATGGTGCAAATGTATCCAGTAGTCCGTGCCGAAAGTACTGAGGAACGTAAAAAACTGCGTCCGCTTGGAAGAAATAAAGAGAGATTTCAGGAGGCTATGGATGGTATGCCTGATATTCTTCATGCAATGGACGACCTAGGAGTTTGGGGAGTTTCGTCTATAGAGCATCACTTTCATTCTGAGGGTTATGAGGTAGGTCCGTCGATAGGTATGAATACGGGATACTGGGCAGGACTTACTAAGAATGTAAGAGTTGGAAGTTTGGGTTATGTAATGTCCGTTGATGATCCAATTAGGGTTGCAGAAGAAACAGCGACACTAGACCACATTACTAAAGGCAGATGTTTTGTTGGTTTTGCAAGGGGATACCAGTCACGCTGGACAAATGTTCTCGGGCAGAAGATAGGAAGTGTAGCAACATTATCTGATGGCAGTGATGCTGACGAACATAATCGTAAGATTTTTGAAGAACAAGTTGATTTGGTTCAAAAAGCGTGGACTGAAGAATCTTTTGATTATAAAAGCGATCTTTGGGAATATCCATATCCTCATGATGAAGGTTTGGATGGCTGGTTTATGGGAGATGTAACCAGACAATTAGGAGCTCCCGGCGAAATGGATGATGAAGGTAAGTTGCGCAAAATTTGTGTAGTACCATCGCCTTATACAGACCCACATCCCCCGGTATTTATTGCTAGTAATGCGAGTGTTGAAACAGTTGAATACGCAGGAAAACGAGGTTTTGTTCCGTGCTATTTCTCAAGTATTGGCCGGTGTTCAAGCTATGGTCCACGCTATACCGAAGTATCTAATCAAAATGGGTATAATTTTGCCCCTGGCCAAAATCAAGCCATTGTTCGTTGGCCACACATAGGTGCCACCGAGGAAGAAGGCGCGCAAATGGCAATGGATTGGAGTAGCGATATTTTTATGAATTTCTATGGTCCACTGTTCCCAGAATGGGCGGAAAAGGGACAGGGGACTACCGAACAATCAGAAATATTGGAATTGATGGATAAAACTGGACTATTTCAATATGGCACCGTTTCGCAAGTTCGTGACTATTATATTGATCAATGGAAGCAGTTGCCTGCAGAATATATTACTTTGATTTATCATTATGCCCAAACCCCTAAACAAGATATGATTGATCAGTTAAAGATTTTTATGGAAGAGGTAAAGCCAGCCCTTGATGAATTAACTGAATACCCTGACCTTGATCAGGCAGCTGAATAAATTTATATAGCTATTTTATTACGGGTGGCAGATACAAACTGCCACCCTTTTTATTTCAAGACCTATTTGAGATTAATTTAATGCTCCATTCTACTTTTGCTAGTAACGGTATGGTTGTAGCTCCTCACCATCTTGCCGCTGAGGCGGGGTTAGACATATTACGTGATGGTGGAAATGCCATTGAAGCTATGATCGCAGCGGCTTCCACTATATCGGTTGTATATCCGCATATGAATTCAATAGGAGGTGATGGTTTTTGGTTGATTTCATCACCTTCATCAGATCCAATAGCTATTGATGCATGTGGTCCGGCCGCCCAAGCAGCGGATACAAATTTCTATTTAGGTAACGGCTATAATAAAATTCCAGCTCGAGGGCCTCATGCAGCTTTAACGACTGCTGGAACCATATCTGGTTGGCAATCAGCCTTAGATATTTCTATTGCCTCTGGAGGAAAGATTCCTCTTAGGAGATTGTTAGAAGACGCGATTGGTTATGCAAGACGTGGCGTGTCCGTGACGGCTGGCCAAAGGCAAAATACCATTAGTAAATTAGCTGAAATGAGTGAATCAATAGGATTTCATGAAAATTTTTTGTGCAAAGGTGAAGTTCCTAAATGTGGTGATTTATTTCAACAAATCCAACTATCAAATACACTTGAACGTCTTGCCCATGCTGGCCTTGATGATTTTTATCGTGGTGATTTAGCTAAATTAATTGCTGAAGACCTTGCTTCTATTAATAGCCCATTAAAAAGAACTGATCTCGAAAGCTATTATGCAATTAATAAAGAGCCTTTATCTCTCAAGTTAAGCGCGGGAACTATTTATAATATGCCGCCTCCTACTCAAGGTCTGGCATCTTTACTTATTCTTGGGGCTTTTGATAAATTATCTTGTTCTGAAGCGGATGGGTTTGAATTTATTCATTTGCTAGTTGAGGCAACTAAACAAGCTTTCTCAATTAGAGATTTTCATATCACTGACCCAGATTACATGCAGACCAACCCAAACACTTTTCTGCGTGAGTCTGTAGTTAGCTCATTGGCGGATGCTATTGATCCTAACAAAGCTAGCGATTGGAAACGTGGCGTTGATAAAGGAGATACTGTCTGGTTGGGAGCTATAGATAGTAAGGGCATGGCCGTAAGTTTCATCCAAAGTATTTATTGGGAGTTTGGTTCAGGTGTTGTTTTACCTCAGACAGGTATTACCTGGCAAAATAGAGGTTCAAGTTTTTCGCTCGTTGCAGGAGAACAAAATGAATTGAAACCGGGTCGTAAACCATTTCATACCTTAAACCCAGCATTAGCTAGGCTTAATGATGGTAGAGTAATGTCATATGGCACTATGGGAGGCGAAGGGCAGCCCCAGACTCAGGCGGCCATTTTTGCGCGTCATATACTATTTGGTCAAGGTGTCCAAGAAGCAATTACTGCACCTCGATGGCTACTTGGAAGAACTTGGGGAGATGACAATAATAATTTAAAATTAGAATCACGTTTTTCCCCGGAACTTATAGCTGCTCTCAGAAATGCAGGTCACGATGTAGTTATAGTTGACCCCTTTAGCGATTTGATGGGTCATGCTGGGGCATTAGTTCAAAATTCAAATGGAATTATTGAGGCAGGTTTTGATCCAAGAAGTGACGGTCGAGCAGCTGGTTTTTAAATTTTAATTAGAAGATTTAGGAGTATTTATAATGTCAGTAGAACTTTATCATACCCATCATTCAACTTGTAGTCAGAAGGTAAGGATATGTTTGGCTGAAAAAAATATGCCTCATCCCAATAAAGATTGGATTGCTCATGAAATAGACCTAGGTAAATTCGAACATTTGACGCCTCAATATCTTGAAATTAATCCCAATGGTGTAGTCCCAGCTTTTATTCATAATGGAACGGTGCTGATAGAATCTTCCGCAATTGTGGAATATATAGATGAAGTTTTTCCAGGTCCTAAAATGACACCTGAAGATGCGGTTGGCCGAGCAAAAATGCGTTCTTGGATGAGGTATATTGAGGAAGTTCCTACTCTAGCAGTAAGAGTTCCATCTTTCGCTAATTTATTAGCGCCTATGCGTTATAGCGAATATTCTGATGAAAAATTTTTAGATCATGCTAATCGATTGCCTTTGAGAAAACGTTTTTATCAACGTATGACAAAAGAAGGATTTGGAGCTGATGATGTAAATTATGCCAAAGGACAGATAAGACAGACATGTGAAAGAATTGATCAAGCGATTGCTAATAATGGAGGCCCATGGATGATGGGCGAGCAGTTTACTATAGCGGACGCTTTGGTTGCACCTTTGATCGATCGAATGGAAGACATGGGGTATTCATATATATGGGAGGATGATTTAAAAGAAATGGATAACTGGTTTATTACACTA
>JAQWSA010000145.1 GCA_029243445.1 Alphaproteobacteria bacterium | reverse complement strand
GAAGTACCTGGACATTCGCGAAGTTCTCTTTGAACTGGATCTAGTTTATCGCGATGATATACTTTGGCTCCAAGAGGAAACTTTGTTCCAGTCGGATATTTATCTGGTTCATCAGTAACTACTACTATTTTTGAAACACCTTCTGCTGCAACTTGTTGCGCGATTGAACTTACGGATAGTGGACCATCGAAATGCTGCCCACCGGTCATTGCCACGGCATCATTAAAAAGTATCTTATAGGTAACGTTAACTTTAGCTGCTACTGCTTGACGAATAGCTAAATAGCCCGAATGGTAGTAGGTTCCATCACCAAGGTTTACAAATACGTGTTTGTCTTTTGTAAAGGGAGCTTGCCCAACCCAACTAACACCTTCACCACCCATATGAGTATAAGTTGCAGTGTTACGGTCCATATATAGAGACATAAAATGACAGCCGATTCCAGCGAGAGCACGACTACCTTCCGGTACTTTTGTTGATGAGTTATGGGGACAGCCTGAGCAGAAATAAGGTATGCGTTTAACAGTTTCAGGCTGTTGAGCTAGTGACGATTCTTTTCGGATAATAAATTCAAGGCGTTCTTCTGCTTTTTTAGAATTCGAAAAATGACCTAGACGAGACGCTATTACTTGCGCAATTTGTCCAGGGTTTAGCTCACCTGAGGACGGAAGTAGCCATTCCCCATTTTCATCTCGTTTACCGACAACCAGTGGGCGTGATCCATGATTCCAATTATATAATTGTTCTTTGACTTGGTCCTCTATAAGTCCACGTTTTTCTTCAACTACTAATATTTCATTAAAACCTTCGGCAAATTCCCGTAAACTTTCTGGTTCAAGAGGCCAAGACATACCTACTTTATATAAGCTTATTCCTATATCTTTGGCTTGCTCTTCACTAATACCTAAATCATCTAGCGCTTGTCTAACATCAAGATAGGATTTACCTGTAGTAATAATCCCAAGTTGTCGATTTGGGCTAAGAATTATCGTTTTGTCTATATTATTTGCTCTAGCGAAAGCTTTAACAGCTTGAAGTTTATATCTATGAAGACGGTCTTCGGAAATGAGAAAGTCATCGGGCCATCGTATATTTAGGCCACCTTCTGGCATTAGAAAATCATGAGGATTTATGATATTTATACGATGTGGATCAACGTATACTGATGCAGAGCTATCTACAGTTTCAGCTATAGTCTTAAATCCAACCCAGCATCCAGAAAATCTACTCATTGCCCACCCATAAAGACCGAGGTCGAGGAAGTCTTGCACTCCTGCTGGATTTAAGACGGGTATCATTGCGTCTACGAATCCGTATTCGGATTGGTGTGCTGTCGTAGATGATTTACAAGTATGATCATCTCCTGCCAACAATAACACACCTCCGTTTGGAGAAGAGCCAGCTAGATTACCGTGTTTCAGAACGTCACCTGAGCGATCTACTCCGGGACCTTTGCCGTACCACATTCCAAATGCGCCGTCATAGTTTGCATTTGGAAATAGGTTAAGTTGTTGACTTCCCCAAATGGCGGTAGCTGCTAGGTCTTCATTAATGCCAGGTTGGAAGACAATATTATGTTTATCTAGAAAGACTTTAGCTCTTTGCATCTGTTGGTCTAATCCACCCAAAGGTGAACCGCGATACCCGCTAACATAACAGGCAGTATTAAGACCCGCTTTCTCATCTCGGAGACGTTGCATCATCGGCAACCTAACTAGGGCCTGTGTACCAGTTATATAAACTGTACCTGTTTCTAGACCATACTTGTCATCAAGATTAACAGCAGATAAAGCCAATATTACCTCCGTTGCATAAACTATCGGGTATGTTGTTTTGGTTAACTTTTAGTTAATTTTAAAAGTAGTATCATAACGCTCTATGTTGCAAACCTTTTTAAACATCAAGTCCATTCTTGTTCTTATATTGGATTTGGGCAAGATAAATTATTAGATAAATTTATTATTTAGGAAAGTTTATACGCTAGAATCGTTTAAATAGGTTAGATGTAAAACTAAATATACGTTCGTCTATAATAATAGAATAGTTTTGATGGGAAAATAATAGAGTGACAATATTAGTTACAGGAGTAGCAGGTTTTGTTGGCATGCATGTTGCTCAGGCTTTATTAATCCGCGGTGAAGAGGTTACTGGGGTAGATAATATCAATAGCTATTATGACGTGAGCCTTAAGGAAGCAAGGCTTGCACGTTTATCACAATATAATAAATTTAAATTTAAAAAGCTTGATATTGCTGATCAGAAAGCACTTTTTTCACTTAAAGATGGGATTAATCGGATTGTTCATTTAGCTGCCCAAGCTGGCGTTAGATATAGCATCACAAACCCTGAAAGCTACGCAAGTTCAAACTTAATTGGACATCTTAATGTTCTTGAGTTTGCTCGGCATATTGGAAATAAACTAACCAATATGGTTTATGCTAGTTCATCTTCAGTATACGGAAATAATACTAAGCTGCCTTTTTCTGTTGAAGATAAGACTGAAAAACCTATTTCTCTTTACGCGGCAACCAAGCTGGCAGATGAGTTAATGAGTTATGCATACAGCCATAATTATGGTTTTCCACAAGTAGGTTTAAGGCTTTTTACTGTATATGGTCCATGGGGTCGACCTGATATGTCAGCGTATATTTTTACATCAAAAATTCTCTCCGGGAAAAAGATTCCAGTTTATAAGCATGGCGATATGCAACGTGACTTTACATATATAGACGATGTGGTTGATGGAATCCTGTTAGCTCTAGATAAACCGCCAAAAAATAACGTTGCTAATCATCAGATATATAATCTTGGTAATAATAAATCTGAATCACTTATGAGATATATAGGCATTATTGAAAAGGCTTTAGGCAAAGAGGCCATAATTGATTTCCAACCGCTTCAAACTGGCGATGTTCAGTCAACTTACGCCGACATTAAATCTAGTCAGCGTGATTTAGGATATTATCCATCTACCACCATAGATGAAGGAATCCCGAAGTTTATTAGATGGTACCTTGAATACCATCAATTATAGTTAATTCAGACTTTTTTTGAACGTCCATATAATTCATCTAGACGATCACCATATATTCTGGTTATCTGATGACGACGCGGTTTCAAAGTTGGTGTCATTAGTCCGTTATCAACTGTAAAGCTTTCATCCGCAATTATAAAACGCCTTATTTGTTCTATTTGTGAAAGGTTTGTATTAACTTTATCAACGGCCTTTTTAATTTCCTGCTGAAAAAAATCTAATTCCTTTATACTTTCTAAAGTAGGTTCAAGGTCATTATTTTTTGCGCATATAGATAGAAATTCCTCGCTAGGATTTATGACGGCTACAAGGTGAGAACGTTTGTCACCATATACCATTGACTGTGAGATTTCAGAGGCAAAGTTTAATGCATTTTCAACGCGTTGAGGAGAAATATTATCGCCTCCGGAGTTTACTATAATATCTTTTTTCCGATCTGTTATTTTAATATAACCATCGCTATCTATTTCTGCTACATCTCCGGTATGAATCCAACCGTCCTTTAAAATTTCATTTGTTAGTTCTGTTGAATTCCAGTAGCCATTCATAGTCAGTTCGCCCCTAACCAACAATTCATTATCAGAGGCTAGTTTTACTTCAACACGCGGGACTGGAGGACCTACGGTATCAATTTTAATACGGTTAAGGTCTAGAGGATTACAGCTTACTATCGGAGCTGTTTCTGTCATTCCATATCCTTGAGCTAAACGTACCCCCAGTGAGTGAAAAAATATACCTATATCATAATTTAGAGGTGCACCTCCGGAAATAAATGCTTTTAATCTTCCACCAAACCTCCCTGCAACTTTAGCGCGCACTAATTTACTAAGTAGCCGGTTTTGAATCTTTTCCCAGAAGTTTAATTTGTTTGAGCCCTGCTCATATTCTTTTATTCCCAATGCAACAGTTTTATTAAATAGTTTCGCTGATAAACCACCCTTACGTTCCACACCTGATACAATACGTTGATACATGTTTTCATATAGCCGTGGAACAGCGGCCATAATAGTTGGGTGCACCTCTACCATATTAGCTGAAAGGCGGTCGATACTTTCAGCGTAGTAAATTTCTGCTCCAATTGAGATAGGCATATAAAGCCCTGCTGTATGTTCATATGAATGACTTAGGGGTAAAAATGATAAAAAAACCTCTGCATCAAGGTCGAGTAAATTGTTTTCTTGGAACAAATGGTGTGCCCCAAGGCAATTACTTAAAATAGCTCCATGACTTAACATAACACCTTTTGGCTTGCCTCCTGTGCCTGACGTGTAAATTATACAAGCGGTGTCAGATCTAGAGATATTTTTTGTCAAATCAGCTGTATCATATGACATTTCGTTGCCACTAGTTATAAGATCAAACCAATTAATTACCTCCAATCCGTTGGCTTCTTCTTTTAGCTTTTCCATAGATATAATGGTTTTAACATTATCTACTTCATTAGCAGCGGGGATAACAGATTCAGCTAGTTTATTTGATGATACGATTACAACTTCAGCACCACTGTCATTCAATATATGGATGTTATCATCAATTGTATTGGTTGTGTAAGCTGGCACAGTAAATGCACCTGCTGACATTATAGCTAAATCAGCGATAGGCCATTCTGGACGGTTCTCTGAGATTAAGACAACACGATCGCCAGGTTTTACTCCGATAGATTTTAAACCTTTTGCTAGAGCACTTACATCAGACTTTGATTCAGACCATGTTATTGATTCCCACTTGTCATTAGACTTACCCCAGAAAAGTGGTTTATCACCTAGTTCATCAGCCTTAGAAAAAAACATATCTGGTAGAGTTTCCCAGGAATCATAATTTTGAGAATAATTCATAATTTTACCTCTGGCTGCAAATATTTGAATTAATGGTTAAAAACTAAATTATTTGACCTGTTGCTGTAATAGTTAATCAAGCTTATCTGTTACTTTAATTAAATTAAAGCTGTGAGAAAGATTTTGAAAAAGTTATTAGCTCCCGCATCCGCTTCATTGTCATCTAAAGTACTTGGCAATCTTCCCGTATGGAATTTAGATGATTTAATCCCAGGCAAAGATTCTGATTTTCTTAAAAGTTTGATAAAGCATACCAATACCCAAGCAAAGTTCCTAAATAATAAATATAGTGGAAAAATTGGAGATATTTCTGCTTCTGATTTAGCTAAAGCTATAGTGAAATATGAGGAAATTGACGAAAATTTAGCGCGTATTATGAGCTACGCGTCCTTAATATATGCAGCGGATATGTCAGATCAGGAATCTGGTCGCTTTTATCAAAGTATGCAAGAGAAGGTAACTGATATAGCTACCCAATTATTATTTTTTACCCTAGAGATAAACAAAATAGATGATCCGACGATGAAAAAAAAGTTAGCTAATAATGATTTAGCTAAATATGAACCTTGGTTAAGAGATATAAGAGCACTGCGCCCACATCAACTTTCAGATGATATGGAAAGATTATTATTAGAAAAACAGGTGGTTGGTAAGTCAGCATGGGTTCGGCTGTTTGATGAAACTATGGCTGATCTTAGGTTTGAAGTGGAGTTAATAACTGGTACAAAAACATATACGAGTGCAGAAGTATTTAATTTGCTTTCAGATAAGAGTAACTTAATCCGTAAAGCTGCTGCTATCTCAATTGGAAAAGTGCTGGCCGATAACGCGCGTATATTTACTCTTATTACAAATACGTTGGCCAAGGATAAGGAAGTCGAAGATAAATGGCGTCATTTTAAAGAGCCAGTATCTAGCCGTAACTTATCAAATTTTGTTGAAGATGATGTTGTTGATGCTCTTGTCACATCAGTAAAAGAAAGGTTTCCAGACCTCTCACATCGTTATTATGCTTTAAAAGCTAAATGGTTTGGTAGCGATCATCTAGATTATTGGGACCGTAATGCTCCATTACCAGATGATAATGAACTTATTATACCCTGGCATGAAGCCGTTGATACAGTTCTCGATTCCTACAGAAGGTTTTCTCCTAAACTTGCTGATATAGGTAAAGCTTTTTTTGATAATGATTGGGTTGATGCACCAGTACGTGATGGCAAATCACCTGGTGCGTTTGCACATCCAACAGTTCCAAGTGTGCATCCGTATCTTCTTTTGAATTATCAAGGAAAAACTCGAGATGTCATGACGCTGGCGCACGAGCTGGGACATGGTCTGCACCAAGTTCTTGCTGGATCTCAAGGGCATTTGATGGCTGATACTCCTCTAACTCTTGCGGAGACTGCGTCTGTTTTTGGCGAAATGCTAACCTTCCGAAAAATGCTTGATGATACTCCAAATATTTTAAAAAGAAGGATCATGTTGGCATCTAAAATTGAGGATATGATAAATACAGTGGTGCGCCAAATAGCTTTCTTTGAGTTCGAACGTAGAGTTCATACCCAACGTTCACAAGGAGCACTTATTACTCAAGAAATTTGTGATATTTGGATGGAGGTGCAATCAGAAAGTTTAGGTCCTGCAATAAGGCTTGGTGACGGTTACCGACACTATTGGAGTTATATACCTCATTTTATTCATTCACCTTTTTATGTTTATGCATATGCTTTTGGAGATTGTCTCGTTAATTCTCTTTATGCAGCTTATCAGGAAAAGCCAGAAGGTTTTGAAGCAAAATATATAGATATGTTAAGTGCTGGTGGTTCATTACGTCATAAGCAACTTTTGGCTCCATTTGATATTGACGCTACTAATCCTGCTTTCTGGCAGCAGGGATTAGATGTAATCTCAAGCTTACTTGATGAACTAGTTGTAATGGATACTGAAAAGTAGAGATCTGAACTAACCAATATGAAATAAAGTTAATAATTTGCAAATATGCCTTAAAAAAATACCATTTTTCTTTGTACTAATTCTCATTATTAAACTAACGGTAAAAGTGTTTTTTAGTATTAGTATTTCATAATTATAACTTGTTTGAGGCTTCTTAAAACATTTAGGAGATC
>JAQWSA010000144.1 GCA_029243445.1 Alphaproteobacteria bacterium | reverse complement strand
TATCTCTAACAATCATATATGACTGTATCGCAACCCTTGCAGGTTCGTTAAGCGGCACCATACGTTCTCGGCCTCCCTTACCGCTAACAATAATAACACGAGGATCACGATTTAAAGCTGTGAATGGAAGTTTAACAAGTTCGCTAGCCCTCATTCCAGTTGCATAACATAATTCTATCATTGCCTTAAGACGGAGACCTTCGGCACCCTCTAGTTTACTGGCAGCATTTAATAAACAAGAAACCTCTTCTTCACTTAGAATTTTTGGAAGTGTTCTTCCTAATCGAGGACTTTGAAGGACACTTGTTGGATCATCAGACCGTAAACCTTCTGTATAAAGAAACCTGTAAAAAACACGCAAAGTAGATATTCGTCGGGCGACTGTTCTTGGCGACATCCCCCTATCAGAAAGATCTTTAAGATAATATCGAAGAGATTTAGTAGTTGCTTTATCAAGCACCGCTTTTGTAGATACTCCAGATTCGAACAATAATTGGGCACAATCAACAAGATCATGCTGGTAGAATTTTACCGTATTTTCTGCAACGCCACGCTCAGCTATAAGCATCTCTAAAAAAGCCTCAAGATATCGACTTGTATTTTCTGGGCAATGTTTTGGTGAGAGTTTATTCAAGTCTTTAATCTAATATAATTAATAGCTGGTAGCTAAAGTAAACTCTAGAGCAAATAAACGGGCATCATTAGTTAATCCAACCCGAGTTAACGCTCTAACAATTGTGTGTAATACAATCGGATGTAATTCAGATAGCTCCTTTTGTCCGGCAGCTAATAGGACATATAATGCTGTTTCAGCAACTTTTCCTGAGGAAGAAGACCTAAGTAGGTCCACCCATATATTTAGTGGGGGCAATACTACCGAACTAGGTTGTTTAAATTCCTCATGTGTTTGAAACTCCTCCGGCACTTGTTCTCCCAACGCATCAAATAACGCAAGAACGTTAATAATAGATTCAATCCTGGCAGGTTTATGATTTTTTTGTATTGATATCCATTCTTTTAGTATTTGATTATCCCATGCTAAATAGTTTTTTCTATCCAAATCAGCTTTTTCATCTAAAATATTATTTTTGCTTTTAATTCCGGATTGTCTATAGGCGCGTTGTAATACACTTCTGCTTTCATCCGTTACTGACTCAGCCCCTGATGCCATTCGTAATGCAGGCCATATATTTGTCAAAGAAGAGGATGTGTCTGGTTGTATTTTCCTTAAACTCGAAACAGTCCAAAACCAATCAATAGCCTGTTCAATCTCTCCAGAAACTAAACTTGCTATAATTGCTTCGCTCGCAAACCATGAAAAAACTGCTGACGGCTTTATATTATTTAATTGAGGCAGTGTTAATTTAGTTGCTAGTCGCCAGTCCTTACGTTCATTCGGTAGATTCCACATCTCATGGAGTATTTGTGCTTGTCTACTTGATACCTCTTGACTAATTGTCGCTAGATATATGGCAGCTAACCGTAACTCGGGAGAGGCATTTTCTGGGTCTAAGAGCACCTCTACAACCTCGTCATCTGATATATCTAAATCAGAATAAATCCTAGCTACTTTAATAGGAGATAATGACCCCCAATATGCTGCTTCCCGAGCAGCTAGTAGACGCGTCTGTCTGTCTGCATCATGAGTGGTAGCAATAGCTGCAAGAAGACTCGGTGATGCCTTTTCAGAAAACCAACGAGGAACCTGCCCTCCAACGACCCGGATTAAGGCCATATTTAAAGCACTGGCTTTTCCAGGTATAGCAAGCTTTTCAATAGTGGGTGTGGCACCAGAAATAATAGAATTAGAGAGCTCAAAAAACATTATATCTTCAGCTAAGTTTTGTTCACGCAAAGACTCTAAACCCTTTAGGGCTTCATCATATTGCATATTTAATAAATAGCAGAAAACATTAACTTTTTGTCCAAATTCCGAGGTAAAAATTGTTTTTGCATTAGCAGCTATTTCGCAGGCTCCAGCTAAATTTGAGCTTAGCAAACGTGCTTGTAGAGCTGGTTCAATTAAGTTTTCAGGAACAGTGTTAGAAGATACTACACGTAATAAACGCTGTGCATCGTCCACAGCTCCTAAAGCAATTAATTTTTTTATTCTAGCCCGTACCAAGCTTTTATTGCTATCGACATTGACCGGCGGTGCCGCAGCAACCAAAAGAATGCGTCTTGCCAGGCTTTGCGCAGCATCACTAGCAATTCTATCTGGTATCTTATTAATTAGACGTTCAGCCATCTCTCTAGATGTACCCTGCCACATATCGCTCAAAAGCTGTCCACCCAGTCTTTCAGATATTCCAACAGCGTCTGAATCTATTTCACCAAGTTTTTTAATTTCTACAGCGCCGTCATTTGTATCAGACGTTTTTTCTTCTTCACCTATTATCTCTAAATTATTATCAGATGGTTTTTCAACATCCTTACTGTCCAGTATTTTTTTAGGGATTAACGAAACAGGTTCAAGTGAATCTTTTACTGTTTGTGCATACAGCAAACCGTGAGATAAGGTAAAAATGGCTATTAGCAAAACACTAGCCAACCTTATAAAAAAGTTATCGGCTAAAACGATCATCTGGCAAAACCTTTTCAATACTCTGCAGTGGTGCCGGAATATCCCAGTTTGCTAGAAACACAGCTCCCCCAACTATCACTACAAAAATAAATATAATTAATATTTTCAACACCTGTAATCCTATATAGTCTCTATGATAGTTTGTTTGCGTCAACCCGTTAAAATTATCAATATTAAAAACGAGGCACTACAAAATCAGTCATATTATGGTACTTTGCAAAAATGGCAATTTCACGGCAACCCTACATATACTTTAGCAAACATGTAATAGTAACGAATGATTAATTCTAAGAAAACAATTAATAAAAAAAATGGCCATAATATTTCCGGCAACAAAAAACAATCTTATAAAAATAAGATTGTTTTAGTTGGTCTTATGGGAGCTGGAAAAACATCAATTGGGCGTCGTCTGGCTGTCCGCCTTGGGTTACCTTTCTCAGATGCAGATGACGAGATTGAAAAAGCAGCAGATTCTTCGATTGAAGATATATTCGAGCGTTTAGGAGAAGAAAACTTCCGGGAAGGCGAAAGGAGGGTTATTACTCGTTTGCTTGACGGGCCACCAATAGTATTAGCAACTGGTGGAGGTGCATTTATGGACCCAGAAACTCGAAAGGTTATTTCTGAAAATGGGGTTTCTATTTGGTTAAGATCGGACCTTGACACTTTAGTTAAAAGAACATCAAAAAGAAAAAATCGTCCATTATTAAAAAACAAAAACCATAGAGAAGTACTTAAGCAGTTAATTGAAGTAAGGTATCCTATATACCAACTAGCTGATATAATTATTAATAGCCTAGATGTTTCGGCCGAGGAAACATTGCATCAAGTGGTAAAATCTTTAGACGCTCATCGCAGTGAGGAGCAAAAATGAATTTGAGAAAAACAGAAACACCCGTTGAAATTATTACAGTAGACCTTGGCCCCAGAAGTTACGATATACTTATTGCTCCTAATATTATCGATAACGCAGGTCATTTAATTGCTGAGCGTTTAGAGACACCAAAGGCAATTATCATCAGTGATACAAATGTAGCTCCAATCTATATGAAGCGTTTATCAGTTAGCTTAAATGCAGTTGGGATAAATAATGATAAAATTATTCTTCCAGCTGGAGAGGGCACTAAGTCATTCAGTAACTTTGAAAACTTGCTTAATAACCTTTTAGATCTAGGAATAGAACGAACAACAACTCTAATCGCCTTGGGTGGCGGCGTCATAGGAGACATCACAGGATTCGCTGCCAGTGCGCTATTAAGGGGTATAAATTATATACAAGTTCCAACTTCACTTCTAGCACAAGTGGATAGTTCCGTTGGAGGCAAAACTGCAATCAATACTAAAATAGGGAAGAATTTGATAGGTAGTTTCTATCAACCGCGCCTAGTAATAGCCGACACTGAAACTCTCAATACTCTTCCAAACAGGGAGCTTTTAGCTGGATATGCAGAGACCGTAAAATACGCCCTGATAGGAGATTCTAGATTTTTTTCATGGCTTGAAATCAATGGTACTTCGCTAATTCAAGGAAATCATGAGGCCAGAGTAAAAGCTATAGCAAAAAGCTGTAAGATGAAAGCTAGGATAGTAGCTGAAGATGAATATGAAAGTGGAAAAAGAGCTCTATTAAATCTAGGTCATACATTTGCCCACGCTTTGGAATCTGAAACAGGATTTAATAATTATTTACTTCACGGTGAAGCTGTAGGTATTGGTATAGCTTTAGCATTTGAACTGTCATCAAGACTTAATTTTTGTTTACCAATTGATAGCGCAAAAGTATGTGATCATTTGCAGTCTGTTGGTCTATCTACTGACCTCCCTAAACACCCAACATCAGAGTGGAACAGTGAAAAACTAATATCACTTATGAAAAAAGACAAAAAAGCTGCTCAAGGGCATCCTACTTTTATTCTCGCTAACTCTATAGGCGATGCCTTTATAGCCGAGGATGTAGATTTAAATGTAGTTGAGTCATTATTAAATGATATTTTAATTCATTAAGAAATCAGTTGTGATAGGAAAATAGTTTATTAGTTTTTCAAAAGGCAAGATGTTTAATAGTTATAACATCTAAAAAATAATAATGTTTGATATTGAACATCAAATTTACCATACACTATTCGACTTAAAATATTTAGTTACTTAGGGTTTACTTCAGGAATAAAATGATGCCTCTTCCAACGCCACAAAAACGAAAACATATTCATACTCGTAATATTTTCTGTGAAGGATATCAGCGTGAAGATGGGTTATGGGATATAGAAGGCCATCTTAAAGATACCAAGAGCTACACATTTAAAAATAATGAGCGCGGAGAAATAAAACCTGGAACACCTATACATGAAATGTGGATAAGACTGACAATTAATGATCATCTAGAGATTATAGAAGTAGAGGCCAAAACTGACTATAGTCCTTTCAAAATTTGTAAAGACATAACACCGAATTTTAAGCGTTTAGTAGGATTAAAAATAGGGCCTGGTTGGCGCCAGCGTGCTCTTAAAAAAGTTGGTGGCGTTGAAGGCTGCACGCATTTAGTTGAATTATTAGCCCCGGTAGCCACCACTGCATTTCAAACAATTATTCCAATAAAGAACACTAGCAAGTCAGATGAAGATAAAAAGTTAAATACTGATAAAGTTCCTCGCCTTTTGAATACTTGTTATGCATTTCGAAGTGACGGGGATAAAACTAAAGAATTTTGGCCAAAATTTTATAATGGAACGGCGACTAAATTAAAATCATAAAAACTAAAATAGATAATATAGTAATAGCCATTAATCTTCTGGAACTCTAGCCTTGATAGATAATGCATGTAGACCGCCTGAAAACTCATCAACCAACAAACTATGTATCAATCTTTCCCGCTCAACTCTACTTTTTCCTATAAATACAGCAGATCTAACTTCAACGCGATAGTGTGTCTCCCCACCTTCATGAGAACCCGCATGACCGGCATGTAAGCTGGATTCATCTACCACATTTATTTCTGAAGGGCTTAGTGCCTTATCTAGCTTAGTCCGAATTACATCTAATCGATTCAATATTTTCTTCCTGCTTAATTAAAATTTTTACTTTAAATTTTATTGATCGGCTTGCTAGCAACCTTTAATCTAGACATATTAGGACAATGAATGAGGGATACAACAATTTCTTTTCAGACAAAAGTGATTTGTCTGATTTGGAAAATGATAATGACAAAGTAACTCAAAATTGCGATTCACCAGATTGTCAGAAAGCTGGACAGTATCGTGCACCTAAATCTCGTGAACACCTACAAGATTATTATTGGTTTTGTTTGGAACATATTCGAGTGTATAATAAAAGCTGGAATTATTATGCTGGTATGAGTGAAGATGAAGTAGAAGTTGAACGCAGAGCAGACACCTATTGGCATAGACCAACGCGACCCCTCGGTGGAGACAGTTTTTATAGTTATAAAATAAATGATAGTTTTGGTCTATTTGAAGACCAAGAAGTAGGGGAAAAAACTAAAAGTAGTAACCTAGCCGCAACCGGAAAAGAATTGGAAGCTCTATCAATATTAAATTTATCTCCACCGGTGACTCGCCAAGAGATAAAAAATAAGTATAAAGAGCTTGTTAAAATTCATCATCCAGATACAAATAGAGACAATAAAGATGCCGAGGAGCAGCTAAAATTGATAAATAGAGCTTATGAGACGCTGACTCGAGCAAAAAAAATTGAAGTTTAACGTAAATCATACCCCATAACAGCTAAACTGGAAGTTTAAATGGATTCTGCAGAACCAAAAATAGCAACTGAAATATTGGCAAGTGGCGACATGCCAGCAAGTGGACACCCAGATAAATTCGTATCTGCTAGAGAACTTTTTGGTGTCGACACAGATATGAAAATTCCAGCATTTTCAGAGCACACCATTCATGTACCTGAACTAGATGAAAGTTATCGCTTTGATCATGATACAACACTAGCCATTCTAGCTGGTTTTGCTCATAACCGTCGGGTCTTAATCCAAGGGTATCATGGTACAGGTAAATCAACTCATATTGAACAAGTAGCAGCTAGGTTAAATTGGCCTTGTATTCGTATTAACCTCGATAGCCATATTAGTCGTATTGACCTTATAGGTAAGGATGCCATTGTTCTTAAAGATGGCCAACAGGTAACGGAATTTCGTGAGGGTTTGTTACCTTGGACTTTACAGCATCCGTGCGCGTTAGTATTTGACGAATATGACGCGGGTAGGCCGGACGTGATGTTCGTGATTCAGCGTGTACTTGAAGCAGATAGTAAACTAACCCTGCTTGACCAAAATAAAGTTATCAGACCGCATAAAAGTTTCAGATTGTTTGCTACTGCAAATACCGTTGGACTAGGCGATACAACTGGTCTTTATCATGGTACACAGCAGATAAACCAGGCTCAAATGGACCGGTGGAACATTGTTACAACCCTTAACTATTTACCCCATGAACAAGAAGTAGATATAGTAACTGCTAAGTGTCCTAAATATAGTTCAGACGAGGGTCAAAATTCTGTATCCGCTATGGTAGCTACAGCTGAGTTAACTCGTGCGGGTTTTGTTGCGGGTGATATTTCTACAGTTATGTCACCTCGCACTGTAATTACATGGGCTGACAATGCAGAAATATTCGACTCCATAGATCTAGGTTTTCGTGTTACTTTTCTAAATAAATGTGATGAAGTCGAAAGATCTACCGTCGCTGAATATTATCAGAGATGCTTTGGTGTCGAGCTTTCAGATAGTATTATTACCCAACCTAACGATTAGCATACGACTAGAAAAATGGTTAAAGGTAGCAATGATGGTCCTATTGAGGAGTTCAGACGCATTACGGCAGCTTCAATGCGAGCAATATCACAAAATACTGAACTATCAGTTACCTTCACTCCTGACCCTCCTATTCTACAAGGAGACGAGGCCCGCCTTCCCTTACCTAGTAGAGATTTACCCTATGAAGAGGTGTGCGTTGTAAGAGGTGAATCAGACTCGTTAGCTTTACGTCAGCGCCATCATAACCCAAAAATACATAATGAACGCATGCCAGCTACGGCTGAAGCAAAATCTCTCTATGATGCCTTCGAGCAAGTTCGAGTTGAATCTATCGGTGCACAACGAATGGCTGGAGTAGCTAATAACTTGGACGCCGCGCTAGATGACCGCTGCGTTACAAGGGGATATAATAGGGTTACTGAACGAGATCAGGTTCCAATTTCTGAAGCAGTTGCGC
>JAQWSA010000143.1 GCA_029243445.1 Alphaproteobacteria bacterium | reverse complement strand
AGATTCCAAAAATGGCAAACTCATAGCTCTTTCAGCCGCCTCTGTTAGACCCAATGAATCTAGCTGGTGATTATAAGCATCAGCACCCAAGCAAAAACCGCCTGGAGTTGGTAAACCACCATGAGCAAGTATGGCTTGATTTGCGGTTTTAGGACCAAAGCGAAGAGCATCTGCAGCTTCGGTGTCTGAGAGGTTTACAACAAACTTATTCATTGTTTTAAATATACCTATATAAACGACAAGACGGCCGGGCAAAGAATTACCCGACCGTTATTATTTTTCATTATTTTCTGCACACCTTCAACTAATGAGGCATAGGATCAACAACCGTAATTTGATTAACCGGGAAGTTGGTTATAATTTCAGTATCGTCCTCATGTACAATCAACATCTCCTCAATACGAACTCCAAACTTAAAAGGAATACCGTGCTGAGTTTCTAAGGCAAAAACCATCCCTGGTTTAATCTCTATAGGATGATCAAGAGACCAAATTCGAGATATAACTGGTGGATCATACTGAGCTAGACCAAGCCCATGTCCCCACAGATTGGCTGCAGCTTGATCTTCCTCTTCATAGCCCCAAGTCTCTTTTGCAGATGGCCATTTAAGGGCTATTTCACGGGTTGTAGTTCCCGCTTTTACTGCTCCTATAGAATCATATAACCAACCAAGTGCTTGTTCATATACATCTTTCATCTCTTGTGTAGGCTCACGACCAACACAGTAAGTTCTGTAATAGCAAGACTTATAGCCATTCCACGTAAGGGCAGCTAAATCCATAAAAACAATATCACCAGGCTGAATTATCCGGTCACCAAAATTACGCCAGTTAGGCCAAGTATTAGGACCCGAAGAAACGATAACGTCTTCAACATCTTCCATGCCCGGTATATCATAAAGAAATTTCATTATATGAGCTGTAACCTGATTCTCAGTAATGCCCGGTTTTAGAAACTTCATGCACTCCCAATGTGCAGCATCACCTATAGCTCCTACAATCCTAGAACATTCCTGCTCATCAACATTCTTTACAGCCCTTGCGTCCATCATCGGTGACATTCCATCAACCCACTCAATGTCCATTTCGTTAAAATGGTTAATCATATTAAGATCAATAAAATCGACGCCTAGTTTTTCCCCTGCAACTCCATGACGTTCCATCTCTTCTAGAATTGCTTTAGTGAACTTGGTTACCTGTTGCGTGGATGCTGGGCCTGCCGCTCCCTTAATCCAGGCATAAGAATAACGTATATTCTCCGGCGGTATCCAGGGAGCATGCCTTTCGACTTGTGCTCCAATATCACCCTGTTCAAATAATACTGGCTGCCCATCTCCACATAATAATGCGTATCTAAGACCAGGTTTTAGACGATTCCATCCAGGAGTTAAAGTTCCTGTGATATAACGAACATTCTCGTCGTACAAACAAAGCATAGCGCCTAGGCCTGCTTTTTTCATCATTTCACGCGCACGTTCGAGACGATACGTACGCATCCGTTCAAAATTAACTCTTTGTTGCCAGTCGACACCCGTTATGCCAAAATTTGCACTGCCGTATCGCATTGAAATCCTCCTGCGTTCTTAATTTATATAATCACTTCATAAAATATCTATGGCTAAAAACCAAACATAAAAAGAAAAACCTACTACCTTATATTTAAGTTAGAATAAGACAAATCATATCCGCTTTGCTAATGCAATACTGTCTTACAATCTCATTCAATTATAAACTAATTAATTTTAAGGTACTTTAACATCATATTTCTAATTGTCGACGATTTCTGCTTGGCCTGTTTGAGTTGATTTTGCTAAGGCCTCCAATACAGCAACATTAGAAATACGTTCCATATCTGTAAAACGATAAGTTCCATTGCCAGCTGCAGCATCTGCCCAAGCATCAAAATTCAGGGTTACTGTATCAATTGGTTCAAAAATCTTTAATTCACGTTTACCCTCTTTATTGCAAATAGTCATGTGTGTCGGGCCAATGTCTTCGGGGTGAGCCATCTCTTGTATATCTACCCAGCCCAACTCACCATATACGGCAAAACGTCCATAAAAGGGCGTGGCCGAAACTACATTTATAGAACCAGTAGTATTGTCAGCAAAACTAAACTGAGTACTGACAACATCACCGCTTGGCAAATCAAGAACGCGTTTTGCAGAAATGGCCCTTATTTCAGTAATTGGACCTAGCATACTAATCAACATATCAGTTAGATGCACTCCCATCCCTGTCCATCCGGCAGCGGGTGCCTGAACTAAAGATCCTCTCCAATTATCTGAATCAAGAGGGGCAAATTTATCATGAGAATAGTGCCCTTCTACATGAAGAATTGTACCTAAATTACCGTTCTTAACCATTCGTGCAACTTCTTCCATTGCCGGTTCATAACGCCTTTCATGGCCTAAACCCAAAACTAGTCCAGATTCCGCACATGCTTTAACCATCTTTTTAGCACTTGCTGCTGTCAATGAAAGAGGTTTCTCACAAAATACCTGTTTTCCTGCCGCTGCAGCTCTCAGCACAAGTTCCTCATGTGTTGAATGTGGTGTTGTTAAAATAACTCCGTCTACTCCCGGATCATCAAGTGCATCCTGAAAATCACTTGAAAGTTTAAAACCTATCTCTTTAGCTAAGCCAACAACTGGGTCCGGATCAAGTTCTATACCCCTTACCACACGCATACTTTTACTATTTGCAGTTAGTGCTCTACATACGTGCTTACCCCACCATCCTAGTCCAACTACAGCTGCATTAATCATAATTACTTCTCTCCCATAGAATTAATTTATTATTAATTTATGATTCTACGAATACATTAATTGATAAATGAATAATAAAAGTTGTAAATAGTTATATTCAGACAGTCGCTTTAGTATTCTAATTAATTTAAACATTATATACTTATAACTAATCAATACACCCGCCATGAACAAAATTACACCTAAGATTTTTAATGATTTTTCTAAAAGCCAATTACCTCAAGCCTATCAACTAGGTTTTAGAGCAGAAACTATTGGTAATGGACATGCGAGCGTAAGAATGCCTTTTAATGATATTTCTATACGACCGGGTGGCACTATTAGCGGACCAGCCATGATGGGACTTGCTGATTTTTCTATGTATGCCGCTTTGATGGGAGCTATTGGGCAGGTAGAACTGGCAGTAACAACAAGTTTAAATATTAATTTTCTGCGTCTGCCAAAAAAATCAGATATAATAGCAGAATGCCAAATTATGAAACTAGGAAAACGGCTTGCAGTGCTTCAAGTTACGCTATTATCTGATGGAGATAGCGAACCAATTGCCCACGCTACCGGCACTTATTCCCTTCCTCCCCAAAAAGGCTGATATAAAATATTTCTGCAAAATAAAGACCTTTTTTAAGCAATGCCGTACTTATAATCGTATTATATTGGGCATATTAAGTAGTTAAAATAACTTTACCAGTTATTTCACGTCTCTGTAATGCCTTAAGAGCATCTGCGGCTTTATTTAAAGGGTATGTCTTTCCAACATAGGGTTTCAACACACCCGCTTCGTATAACTTTAATAGCTTATTGTGATTTGAATTAGTGCGATCAGCATATGCGCGAGAAAACTTTCCAAAACGAACAGAGATTAGCGAGGCCCATTTAACTAAAATTATATTGGTAGGTGCTTTAAAATGTTCACCACTTGTAAAACCAACTATAAGAATACGACCTTCAAAAGCTATCGCTCTTATGGAAGATTTCATCAGATCTCCTCCAACCGTATCAAAAACTACATCAACACCTCTACCGTTAGTGATCTCTTTCATGCGTTGAAGTGTGTTTTCTTTATTATAATTAATTAGATAATCAGCTCCTTGTGAAGCAACTATATCAAGTTTTTTATCATTACCTGCACTAGCAATTACCTTAGCACCTAGTGCTTTAGCCACCTGTACCGCCGCCATCCCAACACCTCCGGCAGCTCCGTGGATAGCTACAACTTCTCCTGAAACAACCCTTCCACAATCAACTAAGCCATGCCAGGCTGTGCCATAAACCAACATAAACCCTGCGGCTTCAACATAGTTCATTGATTTTGGAATTGAAAACGCGCATTTAGCTGGCAAAGTGACCTCTTCAGCATAGCCATCATGGTCAGATGCGCACCAAAGCATAACTCTATCACCTGTAATAAATTCAGTTACATCGTCTGCACAATCAATTATTTGTCCAGCAGATTCACGTCCGGGGCTAAAAGGGAACTTTGGTTTATCTTGATATGTACCAGCACATGATAATATGTCTGGAAAGTTAACAGCACAGGCGTGTAAACGAACCCTTATTTCTCCTGGGCCCGGCTCGCGTGTTGCAACCGTATCTACCCGCAAAACATCTGGACTGCCATATTCATGACAACGAACAACTTTATGCATTATGTATTTAACCCTGGGTAAAAGAACTGCCCGAAGCAACTAAATCTTTCAATAGATCTGATGGTTTCCATAATTTTCCATGTACAGAATGAAATTCTTCTACTTTTTGTAGTACATTAGGTAACCCAGTTTTATCAGCATGATACATTATACCTCCCCGCCATCGAGGAAAACCAAAACCGTATTGCCACATAATATCAATATCACTAGCCCTGTAGGCCACACCTTCTTCAAGAATTTTTGCACCTTCATTAACCGCTGCAAACAGACATCTATCTGCTATTTCTGAATCACTTATTTGGCGACGTTCTATGCCTGTTTCTATTGCCACTTCCTTAGCTATTACTTCCACCTGGGGATCCGGGATGGGAACGGTGCCGCCTTCTCCATAAGTATACCAACCACTTCCAGTTTTACGACCAAACCGCTCCATTTCGCACAAACGATCAGCAAGATATGGATACCTCTCTTCATCATCACGTAAGTGCGCCAACGATTTACGCATTCTCCAACTAACATCTAATCCTGACATATCACTTACCGCCAGTACCCCCATGGGCATGCCAAAATCTCTTAGTACTTTGTCAACCTGTTCTGGACTGGCACCTTCCTCAACCAAGAAATTTGCTTCCCTAACCATTGGTGCACGGCTTCGATTAGCAACAAAACCATGGCTTACCCCAGCTATCCCACCAACTTTTTTAAAAATCCTCGCGAGCTGCATGCCAGTAGCTATTGCCTCAAGAGATGAATATTTAGTGCGCACCACCTCCAACATTTTCATTACTTGTGCTGGAACAAAAAAATGAAGACCAATTATATCTTCAGGCCTACTTGTAACTGAAGCTATCTGATTTATATCCATGTAAGAGGTATTAGTTGCTAAAACTGCACCTTTTTTTACCACCGAATCCAGTTTAGAAAATATATCTTTTTTTAGTTCCAAATTTTCATAAACAGCTTCAATTATTAAGTCTGAATCAGCCACGGCACTATAATCTGTACTTGTGGATATTAGATCAAGACGATTAATCATCTCTTCATCACTAATACGTCCCCTATCAACCATTCCCTGGTAGTTTTGGGTTATATTTTTAATTCCATTTTCGAGTGCTTCGTGCGAATTTTCCACCACTTTTACAGGTATACCGGCATTAGCAAAACACATTACTATACCTTGACCCATTGTGCCCACTCCTATAACTCCGCCACTAATTATTGTACGTGAGCTAATTTTTTTTCCTACCCCAGGTATTTTTGAAGCTTCCCTTTCTGCAAAAAATGCATAGCGCAATGCCTTAGATTGTTCGCTGTCCTTACAGATTGGAAAACGCTCTCGGTCTTTTATTACAGCCTGCTCATAGGGCATCTCTAGCCCATCAATTACACTAGCAATAGCCTGATGCGGCGAGTCTTGACCTTTCATTTTAGCCGAAGCCAAATCACGGTATTTCTGGATGATCTGCTTAAAATTATCTGGAGACCCAATTCCCTGTCTCGGATGGCTAGAAATACTCCTTGGCATTTTTTCTTTTAATATTTTTTTTGCAAAATATATTGCACCATCGAGCAGATTACCTTCAATAATCTGATCAACTATTCCATACTGAAAAGCTTTTTTAGCGTTTATAGGCTCACCTAAAACAATTAATTCTAGAGCGTGATCCAGACCCGCAACTCTGGGTAATCTTTGAGTGCCAGCTGCACCGGGGAAAATACCTAGCTTTACTTCTGGCGTACCAAACCTTGCTGACTGTACTGCAACCCTAAAATGGCAGCCTAGAGCTAACTCCAACCCACCTCCCAAAGCCGTCCCATGAATGGCCGCTATTATAGGTTTCTCAATCGTATCCCAGTGATCAATAATAGACAATAAATGGGGTTCTTGAACTGGTTTATCAAATTCACGAATATCTGCTCCAGCAGGAAAAGTACGACCTAAACCAATTAAAACTATGGCGGAAACCTTTTCATCCGACGAAGCACGATCAACCTGACTAACCAAACCTTGCCGAACTGCTAATCCAAGCGCGTTTACTGGAGGGTTATCTATTGTAATAATAGCTAGTCGACCACGTAATTCAAAACCAACAACTTCAGGCATAGCTATGTTTTCTCCTCTTAAAAAAATAGTATCTGAAATAATGCGCTCTACTAACTAATGTATTACTTTGCTATAATGCAAAGCAACTAAAATGCCAGAAAACAAAAGGAGTTTCTATGATTTTCGTGCACCCTCATGATTTACTCAACCATATTGGCGAAGAAATAGGAGTTAGTAATTGGGTAAAAATAAGTCAAGAAATGATAAACAAATTTGCTGATGCCACAGGTGACCATCAATGGATACATGTAAATCCTGAAAGGGCAGCTTCTGAAGTTCCTGGGGGTAAAACAATCGCACATGGTTTTCTACTATTATCGTTATTTCCTGGCTTATCTGATGAATTTTTTATTGTTGAAAAAAATAGCTATACTCTTAATTACGGTTTAGAAAGACTAAGATTCACAGCTATGGTTCCCGTTGATTCGCGGGTTAGACTAAGACAAACTATTTCCAGTGCCGAAATGTCAAAACAGGATGGAGTACGCGTTGTGCTAGAAGGCACCTTAGAAGTTGAAAATAGCGAAAGACCTGCCGTCGTGGCACAAACAATTCGCTTAATTTATCCCTAATATTAAATGGAAACGGACGTCGATGTGAGCACAGCCAAACGAACTTTCTCTCGAACTGACCAAGTGATTGCGGTACTTGCACAACATAGCTTTGAAACGAATACCCTAATAGCTTGGCTAGAGGAGCATATTAAGGGTTTTAAAGGGCCAATAGAGGTATTCCAATTTCAAGGAGGAATGTCAAATCCGACCTTTCTGATCAATGATAAAAATGAAAAAAGTTATGTACTGAGAAAAAAACCACCTGGGGAATTATTACCGTCAGCACACGCAGTTGATCGGGAATATCTTATAACCAGCACTTTAAGTGATACTTCTGTGCCAGTGGTAAAAACATTAGGTTTTTGTGAAAATAGGTCAATTATAGGCACTGAATTTTTTTTGATGGAACACAAGGCAGGACGAATATTTCATGATCCTTCTCTTCCTGATTTAACACCCCAAGAAAGAGCAGAAATCTATCAATCTATGAACAGTACCTTGGCCCATTTACATAAAGTTGATTATTTAGCAAAAGGTTTACAAAAATTTGGCCGTGCAGGCGGTTACATGGGCCGCCAAGTAAGCCGTTGGTCTCAGCAATATCAATCCAGTAAAACTGAAGACTTGGCTGAAATGGATCAACTAATGTTATGGCTACCAAAAAATATGCCCGATGATACAGAAACAACCATCGTACATGGCGATTTCCGTTTAGAAAACCTTATTGTTCACCCCAATAAACCAGAAGTTGTAGCTGTATTAGACTGGGAACTATCTACACTCGGTCATCCACTTTCGGACCTAGCTTATAATTGCCTGCCTTATCATTGGCCAAAAGAATCATTCGGTGATATGCGCGGTCTTGACACTATGACAGCAGGCATTCCTTCAGAAAGAGAATATATTGCAAAATATTGCTCACTAACCCACCGTGATAAAATAGAAAATTGGACCTTCTATTTAGTGCTTTCGCTCTTTCGGCTAGCGGCAATAATACAAGGAGTTTATTACCGTGGACTAAAGGGAAATGCAGCCTCCCCAGAAGCCTTATTAAGGCGTGATCTAACTCGTCAGCTTGCTAATAGGGCCTGGGAACTCGTAGAACGTGGAGAACAAAATTATAGCTAGTAATTAATCCAAAGAACGTTGCTTAGGATAGCCACCAAGCTGCCGGCGTAACTCTAGGCGGGCAATTTGTTGACGGTGCACCTCATCAGGGCCGTCAAATAACCGCATAGCCCTCGTATGGGCTAACATGTAAGCAATCGGAAAATCATCAGTCATTCCTCCTCCGCCATGTATCTGTAATGCCCTGTCTATTACCTCAAGAGCCATTTTCGGCGCAGCAACCTTAATCATAGCTATTTCCTGTCTAGCCTCTTTATTACCTGCCGTGTCCATTTTCCAAGCCGCTTTCATTACTAGCAAACGACACATGTCAATATCGATACGCGATTGAGCTATCCGTTCTTGAGTTATTCCTCTATCCGCTAACAAACGACCCCAAGTTTCTCTTTCAGCTGCTCTTAAACACAGAAGTTCCAAAGCACGTTCAGCAACACCAATAACTCTCATACAATGGTGTATTCGACCTGGTCCTAATCGTCCCTGAGCTATTTCAAATCCTCTTCCTTCTCCTAAAATCATATTTTCAATGGGTACCCTAACATTATTAAATACCACCTCACCATGACCATGCGGTGCATCGTCATAGCCCATCACTGGAAGCATACGCTTTACCTCTACTCCCAAAGTATTTGTGGGCACAAGGACTTGTGACTGCTGCTGATACTTTGTTGCCATAGGATCTGTCTTGCCCATTACAATCATTATTTTACAACGGGGATCCCCCATCCCCGAAGTCCACCACTTTCTGCCATTAATTACATACTCATCTCCATC
>JAQWSA010000142.1 GCA_029243445.1 Alphaproteobacteria bacterium | reverse complement strand
GTTTTTATTAACTCTATTAATTGAGCCAAATGTACTAAATACGTTATTACCACTCAGTTGATCGTGGTTAGGAGCTATCACTAAATCAAATTGTTTTATTGCTGATCCAGGGTTCTGTATTTGTACGCAAAAGGTTTTACCTCCACTTAAACGTTTAATTGCTAAGGCCAACGCAATCGATTTACGGCCAGTTCCTATTAAAAGATCTGGCCATGGTGGAGAAATCGGCTCACTAAATTTTGATAAAATATATAACCGTTTGGGTGTTATTGCCGGTGGCGTCCAATTCCATGGTTTTGAGAGAGTAATATTAATTTTCTTTATTGGTGTTTTTAAAGATTCAGCTAGGCCCAAGCATTGATTAACCATACCCGGACGGCCATCTGTTAGGATCCAAGTACTAACTCTTTCAGCTGTTTGGTGTGATTCAATGGTTTTTTTCAATATATACTCGATTTATTTTAAAATAAAGTAATGTACCAATTGTAATATTATTTCAATTTGCTAGCATCATTGTGCCGACTTATTTGCACTTAATATAGGCTAATTGCTCTGGTGATTCCTATCAATGAGCCTTATATTAATTGATTATTGGGGGTATTTATTCAAGATGACAACTTCGGATCATTCTATAAAAGATTCTGACAAGCAGATCAAACTAGATGCTATAGACCGTCGCATATTGCGTCATTTACGCGATAATGGCCGAATGACTAATGTTAATTTAGCTAGATTATCAGGTATTTCAGCTCCACCATGCTTAAGAAGGGTTAGAGCATTGGAAGCTGCAGGCTTTATTAAGGGGTATCATGCAGAATTAGATGGTGAAATGTTGGGATTCGAAGTTTCATTTCATGCTTTAGTAGGCCTTGATAGTCAAGCAGGTGAAGTACTTTCTGAATTTGAAACTCAGGTGGGTAACTGGCCTGAAGTACGCCGTTGCGACATGATACGAGGTGGCGGTGATTTCCTGCTCAGAATTGTTGCGCGTAACACTTCTCACGAAAATGAGCTAACTACTAGATTAACAAGTGTAGCCCATGTAACAACAGTGCAGACCTTCCAAGTTATTCGGACATCCAAACATAATTCCGGGGTGCCGGTTTACGATTTAGACTAGTGGAAGCAAATTTTTTTCAATTAAACTATAATTCAAAAACTATTTAAACCGGACTGAAACTATTTCATAGTATCTCATTCCGTTTGGAGTTTGGACCTCAACGCTGTCATGTGGATCACGTCCGATTAGTGCTTTTCCTAATGGTGATGCAATAGATATTTTGTTCTTTTTTATATCTGCTTCAAATTCTCCAACTAGCTGGTAAGTAATTTCATTGCCTGTATCTTCATCAGAAAGTTTAACTTTGGCACCAAATCTTGCGGTTTTACCTTTTTGTTTTGAAGTATCGATAATTTCGGCACGTTTTGTTGCGTCCTCTAGTTCCCCGATTCTGCCTTCAATAAAACTCTGTCGTTCTCGTGCCGCATGATATTCGGCATTTTCTGACAAATCTCCATGTTCGCGAGCCGCTGCTATAGCTTTAATTACAGCTGGTCTTTCTATAGTCTTTAAATTTCTCAGTTCTTCCTGAAGGATTGCGTGACCCTCAGCGGTCATTGGTGTTTTTTCCATAATTTTGTCTAAATATTAAAATGTTAAAGTAAAATTACTAATAAATAACTTTGTTGAATTTATTGCTATGATTAACTTACATGATATGAATTCTATGATACAGATTTTTTAAATACCACTATTAAAGTAGGCCTGCAGAGGTGCAACTTCAAGGCCTCCGGCATTCATTGATTGAATAACTAATAGCGCAGCATTTGCGCCGGCAATAGTTGTATAATAAGGAATATTTTGTGTTAACGCTGTTCGGCGCAGACTATAGCTATCAGCAATAGATTGATTGCCTTCGGTAGTATTAATTACTAGGTCTATCTCATCATTAGTCATTAAATCTACTATGTGCGGTCTACCTTCTAGGACTTTATTCACAATTCTCACAGGAATGCTATTTTTTTCTAGCGCTGCTGCTGTCCCGCGTGTGGCAACGATTTTGAAACCAAATTCTATTAGACTTTTAGCGAGAACAAGTGCGTTTGATTTGTCTCGATCTCTTACAGAAATAAAAACATTCCCCGAAGTGGGTATTTTTACTCCGCTGGCCAATTGGGATTTAGCAAATGCATGACCAAAGTCTTTATCAAGCCCCATTACCTCTCCTGTTGATTTCATCTCTGGTCCTAGTATTGTGTCTACTCCTGGGAAACGAGCAAAAGGAAAAACAGCCTCTTTAATAGCAACATGGGAGCTAACTGGAGCTTTAGACACACCACTTTCCCCGAGGCCGAATTCGGATAGTAATTGATTAACCATAAGCCTGGCTGCTAACTTCGCCAGTTGCACGCCAGTGGCTTTAGCAACAAAAGGAACAGTTCTACTAGCTCTTGGGTTTACCTCGATTATGTATAAATCATCATCTTTGACCGCAAATTGTATGTTCATTAAACCTACAACTTTTAAGGCTTTTGCCAAGATTTTCGTTTGTCTCTCAATTTCATCTAAAACTATAGAGTTTAATGTAAATGGGGGCAAAGAACAGGCACTGTCTCCACTATGAATACCAGCCTCTTCAATGTGCTCCATGATACCAGCTATGTAAATATCTCCACTGCTGTCTGCAAGAGCATCAACATCTACCTCTATAGCCTCTTGCAGAAAACTGTCTAATAGAACAGGGCTATCGCCAGAAACCTTTACTGCTTCTGTAATATACCGAATTACGCCTTCCATATCGTATACAATTTCCATGGCTCGACCCCCTAAGACGTAAGACGGTCTGATCAATAGAGGAAAACTAAGTTTCTCTGCTACAGAAATTGCCTCGTTAACACTTTTTGCTAGGCCATTTTGTGGCTGTTTTAAATTTAATTTCTTTAGTATCTGCTGAAAACGCTCTCTATCTTCGGCTAGATCAATAGCATCAGGGGAGGTTCCTAAGATGTTAATACCGCGATTATGAAGTGCACTAGAGAGTTTAAGAGGTGTTTGTCCACCAAACTGAACTATAACTCCCATAAGGTTACCAGATTTTTGTTCTAATTGGCATATCTCAATGACGTCTTCAGTAGTTAAAGGTTCAAAGTAAAGCCGGTCCGACGTGTCGTAATCCGTTGATACTGTTTCCGGATTGCAGTTTATCATTATTGTCTCATAACCGGCCTCATTTAAAGCAAAAACGGCGTGTACACAACAATAATCAAATTCAATACCCTGTCCTATACGATTAGGTCCCCCCCCTAGAACAATAATTTTTGATTTTTCACTTGGATCTGCTTCACATTCACCTGGTTGCCCTATGTAACCCTCATATGTGGAATACATATACGGCGTTTGACTTGGAAATTCGGCAGCGCAAGTATCAATTCGTTTATAAATAGGTTTAACTGAAAGGACGTTACGAAGGTTTGTCACTTCCGGTTCTGACTGATTAGAAAGCTCTGCTAGCCTTGCATCCGAAAAACCCATTTGCTTTATGGATAGCAAGCCATCATGATCTTTTGGTAAACCAGATTTACGTATTTTATTTTCAGTTATTATCAAGCATTCCAGCTGTTCTAAGAACCAAGGGTCGTAATGAGTTACTCTCTGTATTTCATTAAGTTCAACTCCAAGTCTAATTGCTTGCGCAATAATGAGTATTCGTTCTGGGGTTGGATGGCCAAGAGCTGCGCGAACAGAATCAAGGTCATATGTAGAATTTTTTTCAGAAAACTGTGAATTAGGAATTTCTATTTCGTTAAGCCCTGTAAGTCCTGTCTCTAAAGAACGCATTGCCTTCTGGAGACTCTCCGCAAAAGTACGCCCAATCGCCATCACCTCTCCAACTGACTTCATTGAAGTTGTGAGCAGGGGTTTTGTACCGGGGAATTTTTCAAATGTGAAACGGGGAATTTTTGTTACAATATAATCAATTGTAGGTTCAAAGCTTGCCGGTGTGACCCCGGTAATGTCATTATCTAGCTCGTCTAGGGTATAACCCACCGCCAATTTTGCAGCTATTTTGGCTATTGGAAAGCCTGTGGCCTTTGAAGCCAGTGCAGATGAACGACTAACTCTAGGATTCATCTCAATAACAACCATTCGACCATTTGATGGATTTACCGCAAATTGTACATTAGAGCCGCCTGTATCAACTCCAATTTCACGCAAGCAAGCAATTGATGCATTGCGCATAATCTGGAACTCTTTGTCTGACAAAGTAAGTGCTGGAGCTACGGTGATAGAATCTCCTGTATGAACCCCCATTGGGTCAATATTTTCTATGGAGCAAACAATAATACAGTTATCTGCTTGATCACGAACTACTTCCATTTCGTATTCTTTCCATCCAAGGACTGACTCTTCAACTAAAACCTCAGATGTTGGTGATGCTGCCAGACCACCCTCTATAATTTCGAAATATTCCTCCTGGTTGTAAGCAACCCCACCGCCAGTTCCAGCAAGGGTAAAACTTGGTCTTATAATAGCTGGAAGGCCAACTTTAAGTAGTCCCTCTTCAGCCATTTTTCGGTTTTTAACTAATACACTTATTGGAGATTCTAAACCAATATTTGACATTGCTTCACGAAACTGTAGCCGGTCCTCAGCTTTGTCTATTACATCTGCTTTCGCACCTATCATCTCGATGCCGAGTTTTTTTAACGTTCCATTTCGTTCAAGAGTAAGACAAGTATTTAATGCTGTTTGCCCGCCCATGGTCGGAAGAATTGCATCAGGGCGTTCTAATTCAATAATTTGAGCTACGATTTCAGGCGTAATTGGTTCAATATATGTAGCATCTGCCATTGAGGGATCAGTCATTATTGTCGCCGGATTTGAGTTTATGAGTATGATCCGGTAACCTTCTTCACGGAGAGCTTTCACTGCTTGAGTGCCTGAATAATCAAACTCACATGCTTGCCCAATTATGATCGGACCTGCTCCAACAATCATGATAGAAGAAATATCTGTACGTTTAGGCATATTTTTAGTTTTTGTCCTCTATCATCTTTAAAAAATATTCGAATAAATATTGAGAATCTTGAGGGCCAGGTGAAGATTCGGGGTGATATTGAACAGAAAAAGCTGGTTGATTTTTAACTTTTATTCCTTCAATACTTTTATCGAATAGGGATATATGTGTTGGAAGAACATTCACAGGCAAGGAGTCGCTCACTACAACAAATCCATGATTCTGACTTGTTATTTCTACTTTGCCAGTTAGTAATTCTTTAACCGGGTGATTAGCACCTCGATGTCCATGGTGCATTTTTTTTGTTTTTGCGCCCAAAGCCAATGCCAATAACTGATGACCGAGACAAATACCAAAAGTAGGAATGCCTTTAGCAAGTAATTCTTGTATCATTGGTACGGCATATAATCCAGTTGCAACTGGGTCACCAGGTCCATTTGAAAGAAACACGCCATCTGCTTTATACTCTAGCACCTCCTTTGCAGTAGTTGATGCTGGAACAACAGTAATTTTGCAGCCAAGTTCAGCTAAAGATCTTAAGATGTTATGCTTTACTCCAAAATCAATCGCGATTATATGGTACTTGGGTTTTTTCAACTTAAGGTTACTTTTTTCTATTTGCCACTTGGTTTCGTTCCATTCATAGGCTTTAGTGCAACTTACCTCGATGGCCAAATCAAGACCCTCTATGCCTTGCCAACTATTAGCTGCAATCTGTAACTCTTTAGGACTTATATTGCTGACGGGTTGATGACTAATAGCTCCGATTGGTGACCCGCCATCTCGTATCATTCTCGTTAACCGACGAGTATCAACACCTGTGATAGCTATTAAATTTTGTGATTTTAGCCATAAATCAAGACTCATTTCAGAACGCCAATTCGCTGGATTCGTTATACTATCCCGCAGAATGCAACCCTTCACTGAAGAAAAATTTGCTTCTATATCTTGAGAATTCGTGCCAACATTTCCTATATGCGGAAATGTAAATGTGATAATTTGTCCAGCGTAAGAGGGATCTGTTAATATTTCCTGGTAACCAGTGGTAGCAGTGTTAAAGCAAACTTCACCGACCATTGTACCAGAAGCACCAACTCCTTTAGCCCAAAATACAGTTCCATCACGTAAAACTAGGGCACCAGTTGCCCAGTTTGGCTGGTTTGATTCTATGCATGCACCCTCAGCCATTAAAATGGGGTCCTATATAACGTGTTAGCTGCCGCCTACTTAAATAATACGACTTATATTTAGGGTATAGCCGGAACAATATTTAATAGGCAAAAAATTTTTGGTGTTCTAGGCTAGCAGCTGTGAGTCGTCAAGTTTAGAATGCAATAAAATTAAACAAGAAAAACAATTAGTTAGGCCATAAATCTCAGTTTGCTATAGTGACCTAAATCCGTTAGGTTCTGTAAAATGTTTAAATGTAGAAAGTTAATATGCTAAGAAACTCCATTCCAGAGGCTTTAAGGGTAGCTCTTAAGCAACAAGACAAGCGTTGTATTTCAACAGTACGCTTAATTATGGCAGCTTTGAAAGACCGAGACATTGCTGCTAGAGGCAAAGGTGATACTGAAGGTATATCTGACGACGAGATTCTACAGATGCTCCAGACTATGGTAAAGCAGCGTAGAGAATCCATTCAAATGTATGAAAAGGGAGGCAGAAAAGAACTTGCTGAGCAAGAAGCAAAAGAGATAACAATTATAGAACGCTTCTTACCCCAACAATTGGACGAAGAGCATATAAATATAATTGTCGAAAAAATAATTAACGAAATAGGTGCAGTTAGCATTAAAGATATGGGCCAAGTTATGAGTGAATTGCGTAATAATTATGCTGGTCAAATGGACTTTTCAAAAGCTAGTGGGCTTGTTAAGCAAAAACTCATTAATAGTTAATAGCTCCGCAATTATAGTTATCCCCAAGTTCTGTGTAATTAGTAATAATTAAGTACCTCAATAATGAGTTTATAAAGTTTACTATTGCTTCATATATAGCAAACCTAATATTTTATATTTTTCTATTTAACCAGATTTAACAACGTAAAGCTGTTTCATGGCAGTTCCTTCACAATTCCTTGATGAACTTCGCGGCCGTATTACGGTTTCAGAGCTAATCTCAACTAAAGTAAAGTTAGTTCGACGTGGTCGTGAAGCAACTGGTTTGTGCCCGATTCATAATGAAAAAACACCTTCTTTCACTGTTAACGATGAAAAAGGTTTTTATCACTGTTTTGGCTGTGGAGCCCATGGAGATATTATAAGTTTTACGATGCAGATTGAAGGGCTTAGCTTTCCAGAGGCTATTGAGAAATTAGCCGGATTTGCTGGGTTGATGGTACCTAGAGATATCAAAGAGAATAAAGAAGAAGTCAACAAAGTTGTATCTCTTCAACAGGTTATGGAGAAAGCATGTAATTGGTTCGAAAATCAGCTACGTAAACCCGATGGAGATAAAGGACTAAAATACTTGCGTAGTCGTGGTTTTTCTGAAACCACGATTTCTAAATTTCGTCTTGGGTTTGCTCCAGACGGGCGTGGAAAATTTAGGCAGGAAATGTTAGAGATGGGAGGCAGTTTAGAACAATTAGTAGATTGTGGCTTGGTAAAGTACAATGAACATACAGCTTCTCCCCGCGATTATTTTTTTAATAGAGTAATTTTCCCCATTTCTGATAGACGGGGTAAAGTTATTGCTTTTGGTGGCCGTATTTTAGGTGAAGGTCAGCCTAAATACTTAAATTCTCCAGAAACTAGATTATTTAGCAAAGGACATGTTCTATATAATTTGGCTGAAGCCCGGGTTGCTTCTAGAGCTACTGGCACTATCATAGTAGTTGAAGGCTATACAGATGTAATTGCATTGAATCAAAGTGGACTGCAACATAGTGTTGCTCCATTAGGTACTGCACTTACTGAAGAACAGATACTTGCTCTTTGGAGGGTGGTGGATGAGCCATTATTGTGTTTTGACGGAGATAATGCTGGGCGGAGAGCGGCTTTCAGAGCTGCACAAAGAGCCTTGCCCTTGCTTAAGCCCGGTAAATCCTTAAGGTTTGTGTCATTACCCTCAGGAGAAGATCCAGATAGTTTACTTAAAATGCGTTCTCGTGAGGGATTTGAAACCCTATTAGCTAAGGCGCGGCCATTAGTAGATATAATTATGGATTTAGAACTGGGAGGTAATAGCTTTTACACTCCTGAGCAACGTGCTTCTTTAGAAAGCAAATTAAATAATCATATACAACATATTTCTGACAGAAGCATTCAATATCATTATCAACAAAGGATACGAAATCAATTACGAATAATTTTTAGTAAAGAAGATGGAACCGGATCAGGTAATAAATCACCAAATAAGAAAAATAGATTTTTAAAGACGAATAGCCTTAGCCCTCGTGGTGATTTGGCAGCTATGCGAGAACGTCAAGAAAAGGTATTAATTTCAATACTAATAAACCATAATGAGATGGTTCATGGTTTAGCAGAACAATTAGCAGACATAAGTCTTAGTAATAGAGAGCTTGACAGACTATTAAGGGAGATTTTAAACGTGGCTGGTGATCAACCAGACCTTGACAGTGGAGCTTTGCAAGACCATCTCAATCAGTGTGGATATCAAGATATATTATTAGGTATATTGAATGCAAAAATATATAGACAGGCTAAGTTTGCTGCTCCTGAAGCATCAGTAGATATCGTATCTAATGCCTTAGTAGAAATTATTGCATCTTATCGAAGTAATAGTCTTAATAATGATCGTAAGGCTGCAGAAAAGGAACTTGCGGATGAAATGACTACTGAAAATAGTGAAAGGCTTTTGGAGATAGTGCGCGAACAATCAGGTCGGGGTAGACTATAAAATTTTTGGATAGTAGCTTAAAATACATACTTACCTATAGATTAAGGGACAAAAATGGCAATTAAGCAGGAATCAGTGGCGGAAAATATGGAAGACCGCGAAGGGATGTCTGATGGACCACTGATGGATAGTTCTGTTCAGGCGGTCAAGAAGATGATCGCTAAAGGGAAAGAGCGCGGATATATTACCTACGATGAGATAAATGAAACTCTTCCTCAAGAGCAGGTATCGTCTGAGCAAATAGAAGATATTCTAGCTCAACTCTCGGAAATGGGAATAAATGTTGTCGAAGGTGAAGAGAAAGAAGAAAGTGAAGTTCCGTCAACTACATCGAATGGTTCTGAAAAGAATGATGAAAAAACTTCGACCTCGACGCCTGCCGCATCTGAAGATATAGGGCGTACTGATGACCCTGTCCGCATGTATTTGCGAGAAATGGGAACGGTCGAATTATTATCACGGGAAGGTGAGATTGCCATTGCCAAGCGTATTGAAGCTGGCCGTGAAAAGATGATTGGTGCAATTTGCGAATCGCCATTAACAATACGAGCAATTATTCAATGGCGTGATGCCCTGCATGATGAGCGTATATTATTACGTGATGTAATTGATTTAGATGCAACTCTGGGTGCCGAAAACCCGACTGTAGATAATAGTGTAAATGGTGGCCCTGGATCTAATGGTCTAAATGGTCCTAGCACGGGACCTATTAGTCAAAGTAAATTATTGGCTGCAAGATTAGCTGCTGAAGCTAACAACTCCATCAGAAAAAATGATTCAGATGATGATGGAGATGATATTGATGAAGATGATGAAGATGATGCTGCAAGCCTGTCATTAGCGGCTATGGAAGAACGATTAAAGCCTGACGTTCTCAAAAATTTTGATGAAATCAATAAGACGTATAAAAAGCTACGTAAACTTCAAGATCAACGCCTTGCTGGTATGAAAAAAAAATCTGAAGAACTTACGAGTGCTCAGAATCGGCGGTATTTCAAACTACAAGATGAATTAGTAAAAATCATGGAATCCGTAAGGCTTAATAACGCTCGCATTGAGACTTTAGTTGATGAGCTTTATGGGCTTAATAGACGCCTTACTAACTATGAAGGTAAATTGTTGCGTTTGGCATTAGAGTCTGGTGTTAGTCGAGTTGAGTTTCTAGACCAATATATGACAAATGAGCTAGAACCAAGATGGATAAGTCGTGTTAGCCGTCTCAAAGGTAAGGGCTGGAACAAGTTTGGTAGTTCTAAATCTACACAAATTAGGGAGATTCGTAAGGAAGTATCAGAAATATCAACTCGTGTTGGGCTGCCAGTTTCTGAATTCCGTCGGATAGTAAGTACAGTACAACAAGGAGAAAAAGAAGCTAGCCGTGCTAAGAAAGAAATGGTGGAGGCTAACTTAAGACTGGTTATATCGATAGCTAAGAAATATACGAATAGAGGACTACAGTTTCTTGATCTAATTCAAGAAGGTAATATTGGCTTAATGAAGGCGGTTGATAAGTTTGAATATAGACGCGGGTATAAATTTTCTACTTATGCCACTTGGTGGATTCGCCAAGCAATTACTCGATCAATAGCTGATCAGGCTAGGACGATTCGAATACCGGTTCACATGATTGAGACGATAAATAAACTAGTGCGAACTTCACGCCAGATGCTTCATGAGATAGGTAGAGAGCCTACTCCTGATGAATTAGCTGTTAAGTTACATATGCCTTTGGAAAAAGTTCGTAAGGTCTTGAAAATAGCAAAAGAGCCAATTTCTCTTGAGACCCCGATTGGAGATGAAGAGGATTCACATTTAGGTGATTTTATTGAAGATAAGAATGCTATATTGCCTATTGACGCAGCTATTCAGGCTAATCTGCGTGAAACGACAACAAGGGTTCTGGCCACTTTAACCCCTCGTGAAGAACGTGTTTTGCGCATGCGTTTTGGTATAGGAATGAATACAGATCATACTCTTGAAGAAGTGGGCTTACAATTTTCAGTAACTAGAGAACGAATAAGACAAATCGAAGCTAAAGCTCTTAGAAAACTTAAGCACCCCAGCAGATCAAAACAATTAAAAAGCTTTTTAGAAAGTTAAAAAATTCGTTGTTAAAAGTTAATAAAACAAATGTTTTTGAACAAAACTTAAGCTATTATTTTTTAATACTATTCTCAATTATACCAATTACAATTATATTAGGATCTTCTATTTCATTGTCTAATATTTTATTAATAGATATTTCTTTTATAATTTTAATTTTAGTTAAAAAAGATTTTTTATTCCTAAAATCAAAAACAATAATATATTTGTTAATTCTATATCTTTACCTTATTTTCAATTCTTTAATTTCATTGGACTACACATCAGGCATTTATAGAAATTTAGGTTTTATCAGAATGATAGTATTATTTGCAGCATTTAATTATTTTTTTAGACAAGAAATTTTTTTAAAAAAAGTTTTAACTATTTGGTCGATAGTATTATTTTCTATTATAATTGATATTTTTGTAGAATTTTATATGGGCAAGAATATTTTAGGGTATGGAGGTGGTCAATACGGACTAAGGATTGTGAGCTTTTTTAAAGATGAACCAATAGTAGGCGGTTATGTTAATAGTTTCTATTTAATTATATTTGGTTTCTTATTTAGTCAATTTAAAGATGACTATAAAAATCTAGTTTTAATTTTTTTAATAACTTTTTTTATTGCAATTTTTTTAACAGGTGAAAGATCAAACAGTATTAGAGCCTTCTTTGGTCTATTTGTTTTCTTCTTTTTATTGAAAGAAAACAGTTTTAAAAAAAAGGTTATTTATTTTTTTTCAATTTTATCCCTGATTTTTATATTAATTATAAACTCAGAATATTTGAAGGTAAGGTATTTATTACAAATACAAAATTATTT
>JAQWSA010000141.1 GCA_029243445.1 Alphaproteobacteria bacterium | reverse complement strand
ATTCGATCCGTTTGAACCCTGGTGAATTAGCTCTCCGGACTTCAGATGATATGCGACATAATTTCTATCATGTCGATGCCACCCTGTTTCTTGACCTGGTTTGATATGATGATAAGTAATACGTGTGCTTGCATTATCCAGAAGAACTTCTAAGTTACTTTGGTTAACTGCTAAAACATTACTTCCATTAAAATCAGGTTTTTTAGACATATGGTTTAAATCTTTAGAGTAAGCCTAGATTAGAAAAAATAAAAATAAGTAAAAAATTTACTCCGCAGCAATCGAATATTCTGGTGTTTCTAATTCTGGAATAACTTTTTCCATGAACAGCTGAATTTCCTCTAATAATTCATCTTTGGGTTGCTGAGCCCAATGCCAAATAAGCGTTATGTATTCGCAGGGAATACGTGAATATATTTGCTGCCAATCAGCAATTGCATCATCTATTGTACCACCAAGAAAGAATTTGGATTCTTTCATTAATTTAAAAGCTTTTTCTGAATCATTATTTACTGCATCCACATTATGATTAGCAAATACACTATAAAAATTTTTAAATATATCTAGATCATATTTTTTTAACCTAATGTCAAAGTCCTCGGCAGATTTTGCAATTCGCGTATGACGAACTATGTTTTGCTTCTGGCCATACTGAACATTTCGCCCATGTTTCAGTGATTCCTCTACGTAAACCTTAGCTAATTCAACTACACTATCAGTTGGGTTAAAATAACTAGGACTAAAGCCATGTTTAGCAGCAAATTCGATGGTTGCACGACTTCTCGCAACCGCACAAAAACAGGGTGGGTAAGGATTTTGATAGGGTTTAGGTACAACAGAGATACGGCGCAAAACACCATCTTCATCAACTTCACCATCAGCGCCTGCTTCGCCCGCTATCTGATGCCCTTCGTAACCCTTAATACCTGGTTCCAAAGGGTAAGGAGCTTGATAATATTTGCCATCCAGTCTAACCGAATCCTTTGTCCAACAATCAAGTACCATCTGAACACGCTCTTCAAAGATTTCTCTATTCTTTGAATCATTTGCACTACCATCAGATACTGTGGCCACGGCATCACTGCCTTGACCCAGAATGTTTGTCCACCGTGATTGATAGCCACGTGCAAAACCAACAAAATATTTTCCATTGGTCAAATGATCTATCATAGCAGTTTCTTCAGCTACACGTATGGGGTCATGAGTTGCCATAACATAGCCAAAAGCTCCTACCCTAATATTTTTAGTGTAGGCGGCCCAATGAGCATTAAGCACCCCTGGATTAGGACCAACTTCGTAGCCCTCAGAATGAAGATGATGTTCAATAGTAGACATGCCCCAAACACCCATCTCATCAGCTGCTTTAATTATATCAGTCCACTCATGAATAATTTTATTATATAATTCCGAATCACGCCCTAGAGGCCGTTTTTCTTTTCTTTCTTGCTCATCCTTAGCTGGAAATACAGGATAAAGCTGCACTATAACCTTTGGTGATCCCATGACTTCACTTCCTCGGAATTTAAATTATAAGTAAATTATATTCTAACAAATGAAATAAGTTACTAAAATAATTAATTATCTATAACCGCTATATGCAGGATTATATATATAAATCTACTGATTAATTATTTTTTTATAAGGCTACAGCCTTGGCTAAAATCCAACCATAACTAAGATATTTATCATCATCATAAATTAATCAATAATACCGCGTTTAATCGCCCAAAAAAACAAAACGCCCATGCACGCAATTAATAGTGTAGCGCTCAACGCTAGTGAAAAATGAATTCCTATTAATCCACCCCCAAAACCGACTGTAAATCCACTAAATGTTCTACCACCCAAACTTCCTACATTAAACAATCCGATAGCACGACCTCTTATCTCAGGGGGGGCATGTAATTGGGCTAATGTTCGCGTCATAGAATTAAATGATAGATCAAAGAAGCCTGCACAAACCAACAATATAATTGCTAAAATATAATTTGTAGAGAGAGAAAAACCTAAAATAGCCGCAGCCCACATAATGCCAAGAATAAAAGATGTACGTGTTTTTGCAATTAACATATTTCGTGACTCTAAAACTACACCAGCAGTAAGCGCCCCCGCAGCATTGGCAGCTAGGAGAAGACTATAATAGAGACCTTGCCCACCATAGCCGAGGTCACTCGCAAACTCTGGCATTTGAGGTTGATGGGCATTACCAACAATTGTAGCAGCAAGGCCAGCAAGAACAGACATAGTGAAGACAATTGGAATACCTGATATTTGACGAACAGCCTCAATTAAATCATGCAAACTCGTCATTGCCGGAGGAGGTCTTTTCCCGTGTTTATTTGAAGGTTTTGGGTTTTTAATTAGCCATAATATAAACGGAAGATAAATCAGAACATTAATTAAAATACCCTTTGTTGGTCCAACAATTAAAAGCAGCGCCCCGCCTATGGCCGGCCCTAATAACATACCGAGGGTCATCGCTGTCGCAAGTAATCTTATACCACTTTGTAATTGCCTTGAACCAACAACATTATGAATTAATACTTGGCCTGCAGGAGCCCATAATGCACCCGCAAGCCCGTGGACAATAAGAAGAATTACAGCATGCCATTTTTCCAAACTATCAGTAGCGAATAGTAGTCCCCAACCCAACGAAACCGCCATAAACAAACTCATTGCAATTTGAATTATTCGTCTTGGGTCGTAACGATCAGCTAGAGCACCAGCCCAGATAGAACCAACTAGAAAAGGTACCCAATGAGAAATAACGGCAAAGCCAGCTAAAGCAGGTGAGTGAAATTTTTCAAATATAATCCAGTAGCTTATAACATGCTCAACACTATCAGCCATCATTGCTAAGGCTGCACCAATTAGATAATGGCGCGAAGCGGGATATCGTAAAGCTGCGTAAGACCTGTGGTCTGATTCATTCAATTTTGATAGTCTTTTTTCCATTAATACAAAAATCCAATATAATTGAATTTAATAAGAGGATAATCATTCGATATAATAACGACACATGGCTAACAGTTTTTACTAGCACACAATGTTCGAATCTTTAGTATTTGGCTATTAGCCAAATACTAGCTCGGGAAGTATCGTAACTATACCTGGAAAAATATATAGCAGGACAATTAATGCTAGCAGCAAAACCCAATAAGGTGTGGAACCCTTAAATATATCCATTAATGTCACATCGCCCTCATGTCCGGCGGGTATTGATGCTTTAACAGTGTAAACCAGAAGGCCAAATGGCGGTGTCAGAATGCCCGCTTCAATAGCTAAAATTCCAATTAAAGCATATGCGAGAGGATCGATCCCCATTGCGGTAGCAATCGGATAAAAAATTGGTACCGTCAAAAGCATGATAGAAACCGAGTCGACTATCATTCCAAGTACAAACCATACCAGCACCATAATTGTTACAACCTGCCAAGGATCCAGGCCGGCATCAGCAAAGAAGGTTTGAATCGCCGTCACAACACCTGTCATGGTCAATGTACGTGAATACAGTTGAGCAGCTATCAGCAATATAAGCAGAGGAGCAGCAGTACGACCAACAGCTAGAATACCAGCATATATATCAGGCCATCGCATTCCCTTTATAATGCCTAATAAAAGAGCTATTAGTGCTCCCATGCCCGCCGCTTCGGTAGGAGTGAACAGACCAGCCCAAATCCCTCCCAAAACTGTAACAATAAGTCCCAATAACCCCAAACCACTAGTCCACATAGATAAAGGATCAATCTCTTTTTCATCACCTTGATCGATAGCTTCTTCCTTAGACCCAGGAGTTACCCCTACTAATTGTGGTTTTAAAAATGACGCTCCTAATATGTAAACTGCAAAGAAAGATACCAAGATTAGACCAGGCAAAACACCAGCAAGAAAAAGCTTTCCAATAGATTGCTCTGTCAAAATACCCCAAACTATCATAAGTACACTCGGAGGAATGAGCATCCCTAAGCAACCGCTACCGGCTATAGAACCTAAAGCAAAGCTTTTGTTATAACCATGACGCTTCATTTCAGGATATGCAATTCTAGTAAATGTCGCCGCAGAAGCAATACTCACACCAGTAACAAATGAGAATACAGCATTCCCGAACAGGGTGGCCAAAGCTAAGCGACCCGGGATACGTCGAAAAGACCTTTGTAAACCTATATACAGATCTCCCGTAGCGCCCGATCTACCAATAAATTCACCCATAAGCATAAATAATGGAATGACAGCAAAAACATAGTCACGGATGGCGTCATAGAAAGTGTTCTGTATAAGAGCCAGTACTACTGTTTCACGACCGGTCACCATATAAATACCAACCGCACTTGTTACTCCAAGCGCTATAGCAACGTGTATTCCCGAAAACACTAGTACCAAAAGTAATATTAGTACAACAGCAGCAATATCAGCAGAAAACATATGTGGAACTCCCCGATGGCTTAGCCAGCATTATCCGGTTCAGCCTCGACAACGTACGATGGCAAAATTTCTTTTAAAGCTAGAATCATATAATTTATTACTAATAGACCGGCAGAAAATAAAACTACTACCCGTGCTGGCCATGTTGGAACCCGCAAAGCTCCTTCACCCTCAAATTCTCCAGAAACTATGGCATGCCATGCAGGGTCAATGGTGCCCAAAAATAAACAAGCAAAAAACATGGCGCCCAATATATACCCAGCACTATTGATGATTTTTTCAGGCTTGCCTCCAAGTAAATGTAAAATAAAGTCCGCTCGAAGCATCGATCGGGCCATAACACAGTATGCCGTTTGCATAAATGCAATCATTACGATTGCATTTTTTACTAGTTCATGCGTACCTTTAAGTGGAAAACCAAAGGCCCTCCCCACCACATCAATGAGTATATAAAAAGCAAGAAGAAACGCCCACATCGCCGCGATCACCATTAATGCCCGGCTTAATCTGCCTGACCATATATCAATCTGACGAATTATTGGGATGTTTAAATAAGACAAATTCCTCATACCCCTTTGTTTTAACTGCAGAATATCTAAATAGTAATTCTGGCTCACTTAGTTTATTTTGACCAGACTATATACAAACTAGCAAAATAATATTTCCTAATTCATTCTAAACTGGGGCAGAGGGCCAATATATATGTGACATTCTCTTAATCCATATTACTATATTAGCGCTTACATGACTTGTCACGCCCCAATAAGGAAGTTAACAATTATATCTATAGCTATGTCAGTTATTTTAAATAGCCATAGAAAAATAATACTTTTAGTTTATATTTAGGTTATTATAATAAAATTAATGTAGTTTGCCCCTGCAAATCGCTGATAGACCTAGCGTTTTGTAATAATAAGAGTGAGGCTCTTAAGTCTCATAAATAAATAAGAGGAGAAATAAATTGTCCAAAACACTTGGAATACTAGCGACTAGCGCTCTAGCAATAGGATTAGCTACAGCCCTATCAAGTCCCGCTAGCGCAGATAAATTTAATTTCCGGATGGCATCAGGACATGCGCCTGCCACTGGTTATGTAAGAATGATGTCCGAACAGTTTGCTCCACGGGTAGTAGCGAAGCTGAAAGCAATGGGACATACAGCAACCTTCAATGAAGCTTACGGTGGTTCAATCGTTAAAGTGGCTGAAACACTTGAAGGAGTGAAGGATGGCATTGTTGATCTGGGTGGGTATTGTTTCTGCTTTGAACCTTCCAACCTATTCCTTAACACCTACCCACTCTGGATGCCATTTGACGCACAAAACGCAACTCTTGGTACAAAGGTAGCTCGCGAAATATATAACACTGTTCCGCATATGGCTGGCGTGTTTGAAAAAAAATATAATCAAAAGCTATTAGGTCTATTTGGATTTGATAATTATGGCCTTTACACAACTTTTGCCTGGGATTCTGTTACCGAGCTGAAAGGCAAGAAAATGTCCGGCGCAGGTCCAAACTTACCTTGGGTAGAAGCAGTTGGAGCCATTCCAGTCGGTACAACACTTCCAGACGTATACCCATCCCTACAAACAGGAGTTTATGAAGGCGTACTTCTATTCCCTTCTGTTGGGTGGAGTCATAAACTTTTTGAGCCTGCACCTCATTATAAAATTGTTGGATTTGGTTCAAAAACATTTCATGGTGTAACTATTAACATAGACACATGGAAGTCGTTACCAGCGGACGTGCAAAAGGCAATGTCTGAAGCCGGAATGGAGACAGAAAACTTCACTGGCCCTTGGGTTGACGAACTAGAAGCCACCAATCTTGGTCGTATGGTTATGGCGGGTGCAAACGTTACACGCGTAACACCTGAAGCCCGTTTGGCTTGGGCCAAAACCCTTGCAGGTTTTCCAAACATGAGAGCTAAAGAAGCTGATTCGAAAGGTTTACCTGGATCCACAGTAGTTAGGATGGCGGTCGATGTAGCAGAAAAACTAGGTCATAAATGGCCAGTTCGATATGTCATAAAATAATAGATTAAATTGACTACGTGTTTAGAAGAGCCGGCCTAAAGCCGGCTCTTTTTTTATAAATATTTTAATAATAGAGTATATAGATAAAAAAGCTTACACTTAGTTACGCAGGAGGATAAAAAATGAAACTCACAGTATTATTATTTGTGACATTAAACATTCTTTTTATACCCGTCGCTAATAGTGATAATATGCAAATACAGACACAGATAGATCGATCAAAGTCAAATGCTAACGCGACGCCAGCGGAAAGACCTCAGCGCACATTCAGCGGAAAAATTGAACAAAATACATGTCCCTTTAGTTTTAACGCTTATTTCTTAGGTAGAATCCAAGATGGCCACATAAGTGGTATGGCCGGAGAGGGAACAAATTTTGACTGGGTAATAGCTACTGATGGTACATTTCAAGGCAGATTGCTGCTAAAAAAAGATAAATCTGGCAAACAAATATATCAGTCAATAAATGGTCGACTAACTGATAAAAATGTTTCCATTAATGTTCAATATGGTACCTCTAATAAGCCCGACCTTTACTGTATCAGTAGTGGAAACAATCTTTTTGTTGGAGGATGAAGTTTCGGATTAGCGCTTAATTGGTAATCCGAATTTTAGGTTTGGCGCACCCGACAGGATTCGAACCTGTGACCTTCGGCTTCGGAGGCCGACACTCTATCCAGCTGAGCTACGGGTGCGCTAAAATGAGAGTACGCTTTTAGTTTTTAGGGTCAAGTAAGTTCAGCCCTTATAATATATAGAGCCAACCTAAATTGATTAGGGTATAGTATACCCAAATACTAAGACAGACACTTAATTATATTGAAAACAAAGTTACAAACAAATAAATAGATATGAAAAAAAATAATAATAATAAATTGAATAAAACTGATCAAGAATGGCGATCCCAACTGACGCCGGAACAATATCATGTGACACGTGAACATGGGACGGAACCTGCTTTTAGTGGTGAGTACGACAAATGCAATGATAAGGGCATATATAGGTGTATCTGCTGCGGAAATCCTTTATTTCATTCGGACAAAAAATATGATTCGGGAAGTGGATGGCCAAGTTTTTATGACCCTATAACCAAAGAATCCATCGAAAACCGTGAGGATCATAGCTTTTTTATGGTTAGAACTGAGACAGTGTGTTCCAAATGTGATGCTCATCTAGGACACGTCTTTCCTGATGGCCCTGAACCAACAGGACTGAGATACTGTATGAATTCACTGTCTCTTATCTTAGAGAAATCTATTGATGATGAATAATGATTATTCTTTTGTTATATCGAGGAAAACATCTTCCAAGTCTGATTCAACTGTAGTGACGTCCGTAATTGTTAATCCTGTTTTAGAAAGAGTCTCAATAAATCTTGATATATCAATTTGACCGGTTCGATAGCGAAAAACCAACTGATGCCTTCCTACAACCTCTACATCAAAATTACGTAATTCAAGTATTGAATCTGTAATATCTTCAGCTACCGAAATATGTAATTCTTTACTATCTAGACTGGCAACCATTTTATCTGTGTCATCACAAGCTATAAGCTCACCATTATTTATTATTGCAACACGATCACATAACTCTTCTGCTTCTTCTAAGTAATGAGTGGTGAGTAACACGGTTGTTCCCGCTGCATTAAGTTCGCGGACAAAATCCCATAGGGATTTACGCAATTTAATATCAACACCTGCTGTTGGCTCGTCGAGTACAAGCACTGGTGGATTATGTACCAATGCTTTTGCCATCAGAAGGCGTCTACGCATTCCCCCAGAGAGGTCTCGTGAATATGTTTCTGCCCTATCTGATAGCCCAACTCTGTCTAATATCTCTAACGTACGACGCTCATTGGGTGGAACCCCATAAAGACCTGCTTGCAACTCTAATAATTCTCGTGGGGTAAAGAATGCATCAAGATTAAGCTCCTGTGGAACCACACCAATTGCAGCGCGCGCTGCGCGCGCGTGACTATCGATATCAATATCCCAGACTTTTACTTTACCGCTAGTCTTTATAACTATTCCAGAAAGTATGTTTATTAGAGTTGATTTACCTGCACCATTTGGTCCGAGTAAACCAAAAATAGAACCACGCTGAATATTCAGGTTAATATCTTTCAGTGCCTGAATGTCCATGCCCCTCTTCTTTAAGCGATAAACCTTGTTTAAACTTGTCAGGCTCAAGGCGTAATTGGGCTGACTGATCGAAGACTGTTCAGAGACAGAAGAATCATATGTACTACTTTCATTCATAATGCCATTACGGTAAACGGATACCTTAACCCTACTAGTTGAGACTTAAAATTAGATTATTTATGACCCAGTGATTGTTATAGCAACTAATTTTGCTAGATTTAAAACATAAAGGAGGTAGTTATTTATGAAACCACCAGAAATTTTTGAGGCTGATGGTACTGTTTTTTCCTGTGACGGTGGAGATGATCTATTGGGGCATCCAAAAGTTTTTCTAAACATGGGCAATAAAACAAAAGTCGATTGCCCGTACTGCGGTCGTCAATATATACTTAGACCGAATAAAGATAACAATCTATCTATTCGTTAATAATTACCATAATAAAATGTACATTCATAATAACATACCATTCCGGATAAAAAAAACTGACTATACCGGCTAAACTAGTTCCTCTTAAAACTAAGCGATTAGAAATTTTACCAGCTGATCGCGAGCTCGTTCGAGCGCTTATTAATAATCGACAACTAGCGTCTAAACTGTCGGGAGGATTAATTCACCGGGACTTTCCTGATCTGGAACTAGCCACAAAATTACCAGCATTCGCCCAACGACTTGATGATGCAGCTAATCCCGCTCTCGGAAGAACAGCCCCCGCCGAAATTGGGGGATGGGGTCTCTGGCT
>JAQWSA010000140.1 GCA_029243445.1 Alphaproteobacteria bacterium | reverse complement strand
CACACCCTTAATTAAAGCTAGTATAAGACCACCAAGTGCTCCAATTGCAGCTGCCTCAGACGGAGTTGTAAGACCACCCCATATAGTACCAAGAACAACAAATATAAGTACTATTACTCCACTTCCACTAATAACTTCTTGCCTAGATAAGGTATCTGCGCCTGAATCGGACGCTGATGGCGCGACTTCCGGCCACAAAATAGCAGTACCTGAACTATACAAAGCCATAAATGATGCTAAGATAATACCAGGCAATATCCCGGACAAAAATAAGAATCCAATCGATATTTCTGTTACAATTCCCCATATAATTAACAATACACTTGGAGGAATAAGCATGCCTAGACACGCGCTTCCAGCTACTGACCCTAAAGCAAATTTTCTAGAGTAGCCGGCATTTATCATCTCAGGATACGCTAATCTAGAAAAAGCGGCAGCAGAAGCTAGACTTGTTCCCGTAACGGCAGCAAAAATAGCATTTCCAGCAACAGTTGCCACAGCTAGCCGTCCAGGTACTCTTTTCATGGTAAAGTTCATCACCCGGTATAAATCACCTGCAGAACCTGACCTACTAACAAATTCGCCCATTAATACAAACAAGGGTATTACAGCAAATACAAAATTACGTAGAGCGAAAAAAGACGTACTGCCAACCTGCCCTGCAGCTAGCTCATAAGCCTCATACATCATCCAGGTACCTACTAGAGCAGTAATACCTAAAGAAATTCCTATATGTATGCCAACCACCACCATTACTATGAGTGCAATAAGCATTAAAACTACAACTGTTGTCGGATCCATTTCCGTAAATTTCCTCTAATGCTGATCCCTATTATTTATATTTTTGCTATTAAGAGATTAAAAAAATTCTGCGTATCTGAGTTTAAAGCTTTATTCACCTTCATTAGATGGACGTGAGCCCGTCAATGCATACCAAGCAAGTATTAAATAAGAGATTAATGAGATTCCCGCAAAAACAACAAGCAGAGTTCTAACGGGATATATAGGCACACTAATCGACCCCTCTCCTTCACGCTCATCAACATCCCAGCCTATTATCATATCCCCCCAGCTTCCCAGAACGATAGAATAAAAGAACCATATGCCAAGTAGGGCCACTATAAAATCAATAATTCGTTGGCCATAGTCATTTAAATTTTGATATATAACAGCAGTACGTAGATGAGCGCCGCGATAGATAGTGTATGGCATCTGTAAAAATAAAATTGCTACCATTGAGTTAGCAACTATTTCAATAGTCCCGTCAAAAGGAGCATTGAAAAAAGCTCTGCCAGTTATATCCCACAGAATTAAGAAGGCTAAGGCCATGGCCCAGAAAGCTGCTATAGTGCTACATGTTCGCGTAACACTATTGAAAACGTTATCTATCAAACTATAACCCTCCCCAGAGTCCTAACAATAACAGGAACTGATATATGCAACTGTATCTATTCTTTCATGCAAATATATATACATGATAGAATCATAAAAGTAGGAAACAAAACACGAGTAAGCTCTAAAAACAACTACTTTAATTGTAAAAATGTTAAATGAGATCAAGAAAATTTAGATTCTTCCGTTTTAAGGGCTTCACAAGTAATATTATAAAAGGCATATAGGGTATAACTTTTGCTATATTTGTTTTAGTAAGGTTATTCAGTATTATTCTAATGGGAGGAAAAATTGAATTTAGGTAAATTAGTTAAAACGGGTGCTCTATTAACAGGAGTAATCTCTGTTGGCTTATCAGCAGCTCTAACATCTGCTCAGGCTGACAACTTTAAGATACGTATTGCAGCAGGACATCCTGCTCCACCGCTAGCATCAGTGAATCAAATACAAAAAACATTTGTTCCAAATGTTACAAAAAGAGTTGCCGCTGAAACAGATCATACAGTTCGTTTCATCGAAGGCTACGGCGGAACAATGGCAAACTTATTTGAGGTTCTTGAATCAACACAAAAAGGATTAGTTGACATAGGTGCAGTCTGCTCCTGCTTTGAACCAACAAAATTATTTGTACATAATATAAACTATTTCATTCCGTTCCAATCTGGTGATCCATTGATCGTTGGTCCGGCTACCAAGAAACTGCACGCTGAGTACAAGTATTTTCATGATGCGTTTGATAAATACAATCAGATTTATCTTGGTGGTGGAGCTTTCGATGATTATGGACTAGGAACTACATTTCCATGGACTAAAGCTGAACAACTTAAAGGTGTTAAGATCGGGGCCGCAGGTCCAAATCTACCTTGGCTAGATTATGCAGGTGCCGCAAAGGTACAGACGAATCTTAATGAAGTTTATAACGCTCTACAATCTGGTGTTTATAATGGTGTAGTTATATTTCCAGCACCTTACTTTGGATTTAAATTTGGTGAAGTTGCCAAATATTATACAACTATGGGTTGGGGTTCAGTCGCTGCATACCCTCTAGGTGCAAACAAAAAGTTCTGGGCAAAACTTCCTCCTGAAGTAAAGAAAATCATTAAGGAAGAAATGGCTGTCTATGAGGCTGCTGTTGGTAATGAAGGTAAAACTAAATATTACACAGCCTTGGAAAACCTTAAAAAACAAGGTGTAACAGTTAGAGACCTTGGAGACGTAGAACGTAAAAAGATGGCCATGGCAATTGAACCTTGGGTCAATCAAAAAGCCTCTGAATATGATGCTAAAGGCGTTCCTGGAAAAGAAAGCTTCCGTCGCTTGATGGCTCTTATTAAAGAAGGTGGAGCTACGCCTATCTATTCTTATACTATAAAATAATTTTATATTATTAACTACAAAAGGCGGCATTTATGCCGCCTTTTTTTTAAACCAATAATGCCTACTATTATTTGGTGTTAATCCCAACATTTCGACCGCCGTAACGTCTTAGTCGTAGATCCGCTTGCTCTTTATGCCCCCAAAATCGTTCTAACTCACATAGTCTAGAGCAATAATCGCCAATTAAAACACTTGCCTCTTCAGTTACTTCTTGAAACGTACATGTCTTCATAAACTTGCCAACCCATAACCCCCCCGTATATCTAGCTGCACCTTTAGTGGGCAATGTGTGATTTGTACCTATAACTTTATCCCCATATGATACGTTAGTTTCAGGGCCAAGAAATAAAGCTCCATAATTTGTCATATTTTCTAAAAACCACCTTGGTTCAGTAGTAAGTATCTCAACATGCTCATAAGCTAATCTATCCGCCTCAGCTAACATCTCTTCCCTGCTACTGCATAAAATTATTTGACCATAATCGTCCCATGCAACTCTTGCTACATCTGCGGTAGGAAGAACTTCTAGTTGTCTTTCAATCTCTTTTGTTACGTTATTTGCAAGATCACTAGAAGTTGTTATCAAAGCTGCTGGGGAGCTAGGCCCATGTTCTGCCTGACCTAATAAATCAACAGCAACGATTTCAACATCAGACGTATCGTCAGCGACTACTAATACCTCTGTTGGTCCGGCAAATAAATCAATCCCTACTTGACCATATAATTGTCTTTTTGCTTCAGCAACAAAAGCGTTTCCAGGTCCAACAAGCATTACTACAGGATCAATAGTTTCTGTACCAATAGCCATTGCTGCAACTGCTTGTACACCTCCCAGACAGTATATTTCATCTGCCCCCGCAAAATACATAGCAGCAATAGTTGCTGCATGTGGGCCCCCTTCATTTGGTGGCGTGCAAGCAATGACTCTCTTAACACCTGCCACCTTTGCAGTAACTATACTCATATGCGCCGATGCAACCATCGGATAACGACCACCAGGAACATAACAACCCACACTATTAACCGGAATATTTTTGTGTCCCAATCTAACCCCTGGCAAGGTTTCAACTTCTACATCACGTAAAGCATCTTTTTGTATTTGAGCAAAATTACGTACCTGCTTTTGCGCAAATTTAATATCGTCCACTGTTTCTTTTGGCAATGATGCAACTAACTTATCTATATCCTCAGAACTAAGTCGAAAATTTTCAGGTGACCATTTATCAAAGTTTTCAGAAAGTTCACGGACAGCAACATCACCTCGACTTCTAACGTCATTAAGTATTTGTTCAACCGTTTCCCGAACTTTAGTATCAGCTTCATCTGCCAGTTCGGAGTTCATGCCCGTTTTAATAAATTCAATTGTCATTAAATAAATTCCTATCCCATTCTTTGATTATAAACAGCATTTGTTGCTAAGTAATTTAACTTCAAAAACAAAAGCATGTTATATAAATAATATTTTTTTCACTCTAAGAAATTATTTTTCTTAAAACTTGTCGACGATTACTCGTATAAGGACGCACTTTTTCGGGCCATCGACCAGATTCAACAGCTTCCGCCCATGCACTACTAACTAAAACTTCTGGGCTTTCAATTTCATATGTTGCAGAATATTTTGGTTCATCATCAATGTTTACAGTATATGTTTTACCTCCCATAGACATATCAAATGGCCTAGCCACACTTCTTGTGATTGAGCTTACGCCTGGTACCCGCAATAAAGCAGGAATATGTTCCGTATCATAAACCTCATTAAGTAATGTCTCTTTTTCCGGTTCTATATCCATACTAGCTATATAATAATATTTAGGTTTCTTTGTCATAAATATACCTCAGTGTAATGAAACAAAAAGAGCTAGCATTTACTGCTAGCTCCCCTGTCTTATTTGCGTAAAGATATTATTTTATTGCTTGTGGATTAATAGGTGATCCCACACCGCGTGTAACTGGTAAAGGCGGAGCAACAAACATAAACTCGTAAACTCCATCATCAGCACAGTCATTTGCTAAATCCTTCAAATAAAATATCTCACCCATTGTTATGCCAATCATAGGTATAACAATCCAATGCCAAGGCTGAAACACATCGTCTGTTTCATTTGGTATGACTTCGCAACCCCAAGTGTCGGCACAAATGGCGGCAATTTCCATATCCTTCATCCAATCACATGTATGAAAAGAAACTCCAGGAGCTTCACCACCTGCATAGCCACCCCATTCACCAGCCTTTAAACACCTTTCCATATGTCCAGTTCTGTAAATGACAGTATCTCCACGGCCAACTTCCACGCCTTGTGCTTTAGCGCACGCATCTAAATCATCAGCATCAATCGCTGTGCCGTCATCTAAACTTTCAACTCCCGCCCATCTAGCAATATCGAGCAAAACGCCACGACCAACCATCTTATCGCGCATTTTATGTATAGCGTTTTTTTCAGCACCATTAGCTCCAACGAGCGTAGCATCGTAACCATTCCACATTTTATCCTGGTTAAACACATGTCCTAATGCATCCCACTGAGTTCCACACTGAAGAGGTAATGAAACTGAATCATCCGCATATTGGCTCGCATATTTTTTTCCCGGGACTGTCTGCTTTCCCTGTACAGCATCAGTTCCAGTAGCCAGCATTGTATGTATTGGATTCCAACGGCCTCCAAATAGTCCATTTTGAGGACCGTCATCGTCAAAGTTTAAACCAAGAGCAAATACCTGCCCTTTCTTTACCAGCTTTGCAGCGTTAATTCTATCTTCTGCAGTAACGTAATTTTGTGTTCCCCACTCATCATCAGGTCCCCATTTACCCCACTGTTTACAGCTTTCGGTTTTCTCTTTGATTAAATCCATATCGAACTGATATTCTTTATCGTCATAACGATGCATTATTATCTCCTCATTTTATATTTTATTAAAAAAAACCACTTAAACCCGAATATATTCTTATTTTAAAACAATTGGATTTATGGGGGAACCAACGGCACCCGTTATTGGCAAAGGAGGAGCACAAAATAAAAATTCATACACTCCATCGGAAGCGCAGTCCTCTCCAATGTCTTTAAGGTAAAATATTTCTCCTAAAGTTAAACCCATCTTAGGTATAACAACCCAGTGCCACGGCTGAAAAGCATCCGAAATTTCGTTAGGACGGACTTCACAACCCCATGTATCTGTGCACACAGCTGATATTTCGTTATCAAAAGCCCATTCAGCAGTCTCAAATGCCATGCCTGGCGAATCCCCCCCTGAATAGCCATCCCAGTCCCCTTTAGACAAACACCTCTCCATATGTCCTGTCCGAACAATTACAATATCTCCTCGACGGATATCTACTCCCTGCGAACTAGCAGTTTCATTTAAATCCGATATAGAAATCGCCATGCCATCATCTAGGGAATCCACACCGCAGTGTCGTGCAACATCAAGTAAAACCCCGCGACCCACAGTTTTAGACTTTATATTTTCAATTCCGTTCTTTTTAGCTCCATTAGCATCAACTTGAGAAGCTTCATAGCCATTCCACATTTTACCATTATTAAATATATGGCTTAAAGCATCCCACTGTGTTCCGCACTGCAAAGGCATCGTAACCATATCATCAGCATATTGAATATTAGGATGGGTATGCTTACCCGCTGAAGCGTCAGTGCCCGTAGCTAGCATAGTGTGTACAGGATTAAACCTTCTAAACTTGCCAGTCTGGGGACCATCTTGATTAAAATCTAAACCTAAAGATATCGATTTACCCTTTTTTACTAGTGCAGCCGCATTTATGAGCTCTTCTGGACCAATAAAATTTAATGTACCAATTTGATCATCGGGTCCCCATCTCCCCCAATTACTACATTTTTCAGCCATAGCTTCAAGATCGGCCATAACTAAATTAGATTCTTCGTAGTAATGCGGCATTCAATCCCCCTTTATAAATTAACCTTACTTAATTAAATTTCACATTAATACAAAATTAGCTCATCACGCTCTATACAATATCGATTACTTCTTTAACTAATTTCAGTGACTAACAAATTAATTAATTGTTATTTAATTGCTTGTGGGTTTATAGGGGAACCAGTACCGCGTGTTATAACCAACGGCGGAGCACAAAGGAAAAATTCATAAATCCCATCCTTTTTACAATCCTCAACTAGATCACGTAGATACCATATTTCTCCATGTACTATACCAATATGAGGGATAGTTACCCAATGCCAGGGTTGATTAGTACCATCTACAGTCTCGTTAGGTCTGACTTCAATTCCCCAGGTATCAGAACAAATACCTGCAATTTCCTTTTTATGTATCCAGTCAGCAGTTTCAAATGCTAAACCCGGTGCGTCACCACCTCCGTAGCCGCCCCATTTACCTTTATCCAAACAATCTGCCATTTGACCTGTATTAAACAGCACAAAATCACCTCGACGAACTTCTACACCCTGTTTTTTTGCCGTTTTTTCCAAATCATCAATTGTAATGGCATATCCATCCGCTAAGCGTTTCTTCCTCTTATATCTGGCTACATCCAATAAAACTCCCCGACCGACCATTTTGTCGGCAAATTTATCAATAGCATTTTTATGAGCTCCACGAGTATCAACTAGTGTAGCATCGTAGCCATTCCACATTTTATCACCAACAAATACATGTGCTAGTGCATCCCATTGTGTAGCCGCTTGAGTTGGAAGATTTATTGCATCATCGGCATATCTCATACCTGCCAGAGGTTCTTGTATTCCTTGAACCGCATCTGTTCCTGTAGCTAACATTTGATGCATCGGGTTCCATCTTCCGCCGAAAAGACCATTTTGCGGCCCATTTTCATCAAGATTTAATCCAAGGCGAAAAACTTTTCCTCTTTTTATTAGCGAAGCCGCGTTCACGATGTCTTCTTGCGTAATATAATTGAGAACCCCAAGTTCATCGTTTGGTCCCCATTTACCCCAATTACTAAGTTGCTTACACTTACGCAAAACGTCTGCTTTGGTTAGCCCTTTTTTTCTACTCTTAGTACTTTTTTTTGTTACTGCCTGTTTACGTGCCATTTTGTCCTCACCATAAATTTTCATTATACCTTTACTAGTTATTAGTAACCAGCAAGCTTAGTCCAAAGTTTATCATTATTACTTAAACATTTAGCAAGTATATATATTAATTAAATAAAATAATTACCTCGTTCTATATTAAGTTGCGATAATTTGACAAACTCTAGCAAGATTATTTGTCAGAATATAGTTAGAGACTCATATTAAGGAGTAAAATATTATGGAAAACAAAAATCAAGAACAGATT
>JAQWSA010000139.1 GCA_029243445.1 Alphaproteobacteria bacterium | reverse complement strand
TGTATCCTTTAACGCTTTATCTGGTATGCCTGACGAAGAATTGTTTTCTGCTATGCGTAAACGTGCAGCAAAGAGCCTAGCCGTCCGCTGTTTTTCATGGCATTGTTATGATGATAATTTACAAAAACGCAAAGAAATTATTGAATCTGTTGTAGAACGGTTTGCTCAGGGAGAATTAAATCCACCTCTTTATAAGAGACTGGCTCTTGCCGAGGCACGTTTAGCCCATGAGATATTAGATCGCCGGGAGGTTAGAGGTAAGATAATTTTAAAGCCATAATTTATTTTTAGGGTTATAAATTTATTATTAATGTTTTAAGTAAAATTTATAAGGCACATAGATAATAGGAGAAAAATCTATGGATGGACATAAAGAAAACGTTTTAAACCATAAAGAAGATAAGACGGTTTTTGAAGAACGTGCCCGATATGATAGTCCGGCTAACATTTTTACAATTAAAAGGCCTGCAGTTCCAAAATATGTTTTTATTGATGAGATTAAAAGAGCATTGGCTCCCGACACACAAACTGAGTGGATAGTTTTAGATGTTGGTGCTCAAATGGGATTTGATTATCCAGCTACAACACCTTTAATGCTAGGCCGCTATGCAAGGATTAACGCAGGTCAATCTCTTAAAGGAAAATTTAGAGCCTCTGGAGAGATCTATTATGGAATTTCTGGTTCAGGTAATGCCTCAAAAGCAGATGAAACAATATATTGGTCATCGGGAGATGTCTTTGCCTTACCAGGTGGTGATGAAACAGAAATAGTTGCTGGAGAAGATGGTGCAGTGCTCTTTCAGGTAACGAATGAACCTGAGTTAATTTTTCATAATCTTGATGCCCCTAGCCCTGAGAATGCACCGACACAGGCTGCCCTTTATAGGGAGGCTGAGATTTTGAGTGAAATGGCATTGGTTCACGATGAACAAAAAGCTGATCCTAATGTAACCGGATTGGCGCTACACTTTAGTAGCGAAAAACGACAAAAAATGCGAGATATTCACCCGTCGATTGCTCTGGCGATGAACTCATTGGATGCTAATGAAATACAAAGACCACATAGGCATAATTCAGTAGCTATGACTTTACCTATTCAAAGCAATAACGTTTATTCGGTAATTGAAGGTGAAAGAGTTGATTGGCACAAATACGCTATCATGATTACTCCTCCAGCCGATTTGCATGAACATCATAATGAGGGTGATGAAAGGATGTTAAGCTTAGTTATGCAGGATGGTGGGCTCTACTATCACTTGCGTACAATAGGGTTTAGTTTTGAATGAGTAGAATTTAAATGTTTTTGAACCAACCTCTTTAAACTAAAACCTATATTAGCCTGATTACCACCTTTCAATCCAAGGGCGTAGATCTATTTCGAAAGTCCATGCACTTTTAGGTTGTTTGTGAAGCATCAGATAATTTTCTGCTATGTGTTCAGGGTTTAGAATTCCTTCTCGATCTTTTAAAGCGTAAGTATCGGGGAAAAACTCGGAAATAAATTGCGTGTCTATAGCCCCATCAATTACTATATGCGCAACATGTATACCTTTAGGAGCCAATTCGCGAGCCATGGATTCCGCCAATGCTTTTAAGGCATGTTTTCCTCCAGAAAATGCAGAAAACCCACTGTTGCCTCGTAAAGATGCAGTAGCTCCAGTAAATAGAATTGTTCCTTTTTCTCTTTCTAACATCCGCTTAGCTACTTCTCGTCCCATCAGAAACCCGCCTAAAGCGCACATTTCCCAAACTTTCAGATAAACGCGTGCAGTGGTTTCTGTAATAGAAAATTTCACATTTCCACCAACATTATAAACTGCAATTTCGATAGGACCTATATTAGTTTCAATTTCTTCGATTAAATCTATAACTTGTTCTTCGCGACGAGCATCTGAACCAAAAGCATATACGCGGCCACCTTCAGTTTCTATAGAAGAGACAAGCCCATCGAGCATGTTAATTTTTCTTCTTGTAACACAGACAGTATAACCTTCGCGGGAAAACCTTTTAGCAATTGCGCCTCCTGTAGCGTCCCCTGCTCCAACAATTAGTGCAACTGGAGTTTTTTTCATACTATTTACCCCTTCATTATATGATATTAACACTTTAAAATAATTATACATCTTAGTTAATTGTATTGAATAATTGATAAATCATTAGAAAGATTTTTTAGGTGAAGACATGGAATCTGGAAGCAAATTTGACTACGTCGTTATTGGGGCTGGTAGTGCCGGGTGTGTTTTAGCCAATAGATTAACCGAATCTGGCCGATATCGTGTTTTATTACTTGAAGCTGGAGGAAAGGATCGCAATCCATGGATCCACATACCACTGGGTTATGCTAAACATTTTACTAATGCGAAGATAAATTGGCTTTATGAAACTTCCCCGGGTACCGAATGGGTAAAACGCTCAATACATCAACCCAGAGGTAAAGTATTGGGGGGTACGAGCTCTATAAATGGCATGGTCTATATTAGGGGCCAAGCAGAGGATTATAATCATTGGCGTCAGCTAGGTAATACCGGTTGGAGTTATGATGATGTTCTTCCTTATTTTCGTAAAGCCGAAGATCAACAGAGAGGTGAAGACGATTACCATGGAGTTGGCGGGCCGCTTTGTGTCTCTGATCCTGCCAATAATCATCCGTTGGCTGATGCTTATATTGAAGCAGCTGAACAGGCTGGTTATCCGCGTAACATAGATTTTAATGGGGCGCAGCAGGAAGGTTTTGGCTATTCCCAATGGACTACCCGTAAAGGCCGTCGAAGTAGCACAGCTGTTGGATATTTAAGACCCGCGCGGAAACGTAATAATCTTTCTATCGCTACTAATGCTCATGCAACGAAAATTTTATTTTCTGGTACACGTGCTATTGGGGTTGAGTATCGTCAAGGAGATAAAATACTGACAGCATACGCTGATGGAGAGTTGATCGTAGCTGGTGGCGCATATAATTCACCACAACTCCTACAGCTTTCAGGTTTAGGCCCTGCTAATCTTTTAGGTCAATTTGGTATCAACCAGGTGGCTGATATGCCAGGTGTGGGAGAAAACTTACAAGATCACATAAATGGTCCAGTAATGTATCGAGTTAATAAGCCTTTTACTGCAAACGATGTTGCAAATAGCTTGCCTCGGAGGATTATGACAGGGATGCGCTATGCCTTTCTCAGGAAAGGATTTCTCGCAATGGGTGCGTCTTATGCAGGAGGCTTTATCCGTGCTGATCCAGCTTCTGCTTCACCAGACATTCAAGCGCAACTAATGTTATACAGCACTGATAAACCGGGAGGCGTAGCTAATAATTTTTCAGGCTGTACCATTGTATGTGCTTTATTACGACCTGAAAGTCGGGGTTTTTTGAGAATTACTTCAGCTGATCCTTTTGTTTCACCAGAAATCCAGCCTAATTATCTTTCTGAGAAAAAAGACCGAGATGTCCTAGTTGCTGGTGTTCAAGCAGCACGTCGTATAATGGAGCAACCTGCTATTAAGAAATATATAGTTGCTGAACATTTACCAGGACCAGAATGTGATAGCGACGACAAGGTTTTGGAGTACGTACTTGAAAATTGTCGGACTAGTTTTCATCCCGTGAGCACTTGCCGTATGGGTAGTGATAATATGTCGGTAGTTGATGAAAGATTACGTGTTCACGGAATCCAAGGATTGAGAGTGATTGATGCCTCGATTATGCCTTCACTTATTTCTGGAAACACCAATGCGCCAACTATAATGATTGCTGAAAAAGGAGCTGATTTATTACTGCAAGACGCTGTTTAGTAGATTAATTTTTTTTTATTTAGATTTCTAAATAAAAACACTACTTCTATCAATATAGTCTTTATCATAGATCATTTATTAGTAATTTTTATTATTTATCTAGATCCATGTCGAAGGTTTGTAGAAAACGCGAAGTCATAATATAAAAGCCGATTAGAAGAGTGGTTTCTATCAGTTCCTCTGGACTAAAAAACACAGAAAGTTCATTAAATGTTACCTCACTTGCCTTGCCATTAAGTACGTTTTCATCCGTAAAACGTAGTATCGTTGATTCAAATTTACTGAATTTTGGTGAATCTGGCTCATCGTTAATGGTAGCAGTAATTATTTCCTCTGAAATACCAACGTCGCTGGCGATTTCTGTATGATGGTCTAGCTCATACTCGGATTTGCATAATGAACCGGTTCGTAAGATTATTAGTTCTCGGACAACTGGATCTAGAACGCCATCAAACCTTAATGCCCCCCCCAGCTGTAGGTACCCGAGAGATGCGTTGCCGCCGTTGGCCAGCATACGGTAAATATTTAACTCAGGCCGTTTAGCTAATTCTGCTGATAGTTCAGGTTTAATGCCTTGCATGTTGCTATATGGTATTCTTGCCATTTAATTTTTCCTTTTAACTCGATAAGGTTTATATACTTTAACAAAATTTAATTGAAAAGGAGATCTTGATATGGCGGAGTCCGTAACGCTGGAAATATTCAGCGACTATGTTTGACCATGGTGTTACCTCAGTACCGTGCGTATTGAAAATTTAAAGAAGAAATTTAATATAGAAATAAAACTGGTTCATTTTCCTTTGCATCCGGATACTCCTGCTGAAGGCCTTTCTATGAAAGATCTTTTTGCTGGACGAGACTATGATCCTGAGGCAGCTCATGCCCGGATGAAAATTTTAATGGAGAAAGAAGGTTTGCCTTATGGCAATCGTGTTTACACTTATAACAGTCGTCTTGCCCAGGAATTAGCATCTTGGGCTGATACTCAAACAGATGGTGAGATCATTCATGATTTGCTCTATACTGCTTATTTTGTTGAAGGAAAGAATATTGGTAACATAGATGTGCTTTTAGAAATAACAAAGAAAACTGGTCTTTCGATAGTTGCTGCTCGTGAAGTAATAGAAAAACGTAGTTATAAGAAAATTGTTGATTCTGATTGGGCCAAGTCACGTCAATACGGAGTTACTGGGGTTCCAACATTTGTTGCTAATGGCCATGGAGTTGTTGGAGCGCAGCCTTATGAATCTCTTGAAGAATTAATAATTCAATCTGGTGCCCAACTTCGAATATTTGGTTGAGGAAATTAGAAACGTTTGGTAGATCAAAACTAGTAAATATTTTTTTAAGGTAAACCGCCAGAAAAACCCTCTGTTTCAGTATTGTTTATTAGTGCTATTTTTACTGGTCCATTACACCCACGATATCTACAGAAAAGGCGTTTTTCTATTTCATTAAGGTAAACATAGCGCATTGAGTCACCTTGTTTTAGCAATATTGAAGGTTGCTCATAGTAGGTTCTATTGCAGTAGTTACAAGTAATTTCGATCGATTGATTTAAATCTAAGTCGCGCAGTTGTATCTCTTGTTTCCAGGTCACCAAAAATCCTCCGCTCGAGGTATTCGGGTATATGAAATCTTACCTCCAGTATAACTACCGCTAGGAGGATTCCACGGTCCTAGACTGACAACTGTTCTGCCATACTTTGCGTTTATCTGGTCTATTGTTAGTGTTATTCTTTCCCATTTTTTCCGGGTTACATCATCATTTACAAATATGTCAAGTTGACGTGATGTTGCTGGCGAAAGATCAAGAAGCGTAATTCCGAGACGGATTATTTCTATCCCTGGTGGCAGTCTTTGGCATGCTTTTTCCCATAGTGATTCAAGACCCTTAAGACAGGCCTGATCATCACATACAATAGGTAATAAAACGCTTTCTGACCATTGGATGTGGCGCATGTTTAGCCAAAGCCAAAGCCGTCCTGCATAGAAGTTTTCACGTCTCATACGTCGCGCGGCTTTAACTAGTAGTAGTCGAGAACAATCACGCGCGTATTCTATTTTTCTAGATCCTGGAGGCAAAACACGGCCGTGCCCGAACATGTTTCGACCTGATGCAGATGCTTGTATGTCATAGCCGTGAATTGCATACCAGAGACGTTCGCCTACCACATTTTTCCAAATGTTTCGTAGATGCTTTGGTTGAGATTTCCAAAGGTCTAGCATTGTATAGATACCAGCCTTTTGAAGACGTACCTGCATATTTTTTCCAATGCCGGAAACGTCTTCTATGGCTACTGTAAGTATGGGCGTTGGCATGTCTGCTGGGTGCCAGATTGTGACACCATCAGGTTTGTTTATCTTGCTAGCCATTTTTGCTAATAAACGGTTAGCAGCGAAACCGATGGAACAAGTTATGTATGGCCCGATATTTTTTCGAATTCGGTTTTTTATTTTTTTTGCTAAATCTTGTGGGTTATTACGGTCAGTACGTTCTAGTTTGCATGTTAGCTCATCTATGGATTTAACAGCGTCAATGGGGATAACTGCTGAAATTTCGTTTAGAAAGGCATTATGTGCCCTTCGATAAAGATCAGGGCTTTGTGGAACAAGTATAATTTCAGGACATTTTTGTTTAGCTTCCAAAACTGGCATAACATTTTTTACACCGTGACTTTTGGCCTCTTTGGAACAGGCAATAACACATGTGTAGGAAGTGGAAGTAAAGGGAACTACACCCACTGGCTTACCTCGTAATGAAGGCCTTGCCTGTTGTTCTACAGATGCAAAAAATCCATCAAAATCTAGATATAGGCATTCTATGGTCTCTGGTTTGCGCACGATCATACTCGTAAAGTTGCAATAGCCAGATATAGAACAAAAAGAGAACAAAAGAGTCAAGGGGGGAAGACGGTTTATAACTTAGTATCACTTAATTTTAAGATATTAGTATCTGTCTTTAGCATAAATTATTATCAAATTAACTTATGGTTTGCCCGTTGTGTGCGATAGTAACAATAGGGTTTAGCTGAGCAATTAATGTAGCGTGAAGATAACACGTATTAGCGGCTATAGTCATAATTCGCTCATGAGTTTTAGCGTCAGCACCACCGTTTAAAAAAAGATGGGTATCGACCGGCTCTATACTACCGGTCCAGTTTCCTGCATAGGCACTACCAGTAGTGACAAATGGCGTATACTGAACGATTCGGACACCATTTATGTTAACTTTCTGGTGAAGAATATAGCGTGATAGTTGGGTGAGATAGCAAAATACTATTCCGGCAGCAACTAAGGTTAATCCACTTGGCCCTATCTCTTCATTTGGGTCGGTAACTGGGCGATCATCAGTCTTGAACGAAAAATGACTTAGTCCTGGCATTTCAAGCCAGGTGTCTGTTTTCGTGATACCTGCAGAGTCGATCAAATGGCTTTTACCTGAAACCGTTCTTACTACACGTCGAATTGTGCCGTCGCTTACATCAACTATTTCACCTTCAGTTACTTCACCTGTTTTTTTAATTAGATTGGGTAGGTCACTAGCGCCCACAAGTGGTACAGGTGGGGTAGAGTAGGTAAGAAAGGGATCGGCTGCGTCGTTAGCTTTAGAGTTTTTTAATGTTGTAACTTCATGACGACGACTATTGACATAAATTGCAAATGTATTTGTAACTGCCTGACGCATAGTTGCCAATGCAGGGGATGCTAAGATC
>JAQWSA010000138.1 GCA_029243445.1 Alphaproteobacteria bacterium | reverse complement strand
CCGGGATGGCAATACAATATTATGTAGTCATTAGCTCCACCCCCTTTACAAGGATATGCACCTTGTGGAACTGTAGTCCCGTTAACTCCTTTTGCCCCGTGACGTTGGCAAGCCTCTCCAGTGTGTTGTGTATAGGCCCAGGCAAGTCGTATGTATGACATACATGAATCCTGCATGGCTACTTGCAGACGTGTTCCTTTGCCTGTGCGTTCTGACTTTAGTAAAGCTGCTAATATACTTATCCCAAGTGTCATACCGGTCCCAGTATCTCCAAGCCCAGGCCCAGGTTTACAAGGGGCACCATTTTTTTCACCAGTAACGCTCATTATTCCGCCTACTGCCTGAGCAATAGGGTCATATGAATGAAAATTTTTGTAACGACTACCTTCGTTAAATCCTTTTACCTGTGCGTAAACAAGTTTCGGGTTTATTGATATTAATTTATCAAAACTAAGTCCCAACCTTTCTATGGTACCAGGTGCTAAATTCTCAATAAATACATCAGCCTTTTTAACTAAATCTTTTAGTATTTCGATACCGCGATCAGTTTTTAGATCAAGGGTAATTGATTTTTTATTTGCATTAAACTGACAAAAATACCAGCTATCTTTATCATCAGAAATTCTTGCATAGCCGTAACGAGATGGCTCACCCGTTATTGGCTTCTCAATTTTTACAACTTCCGCTCCAAGCCAAGCCAGAGCTTCAGTACAAGATGGACCGGCTTCATATTGACTAAGGTCAACCACTCTAACTCCGTTCAAGCAGTCAATATTATCCAATACATCATAGGTGGAGCTATCAATTTTGGACATAATGCCTTTCTCCTATCTTACTAGCAATTAATCTTGCGTACCGTATACTAGAATATACCTATTCTAATATTAAACAAACGTTTACATTACAATTAATTAGGGGTGTGATTAGCTAATGAATGATCTTCCATTTTCACCGCGTATAGACAGAACTTACCCTAAACCAAAGTTAATTTTACCACCAGGATCTTGTGATTGTCACTTTCATTTTATAGGTCCGCAGATGCAGTTTCCATTATTAGAAAACCACGTCTTCAGCCATCTACAGTTTGAGGACACTACTTTTTCAGATTGGGAGACCATGCAAGGTAGACTGGGTCTTTCTCGCGGATTACACGTACAATCTATGATGTATGGTCGTAACTATGAAATTGCACTTCACGCACAATGTCGTTACCCAGATCGCCTTAGGACAGTAGTTAATTTGCCTTGGGATGAAATAACGGATAACGAACTAACAATTTTAACTGAATCAGGCGTGGTAGGTGCTCGTGTCTCATGGCGAATCGAAAAAAACCTTAATTCTCGAATGATTGATCGATTAACGGATTTTGGATGGTCCATTCACTATCTTGTACGTACCGAAGAACTAGATGAAGAATGGGCAAAGATAATTCTTGCCACTTCTGGTAATTTTGTAATTGAACATACTGGTTATCCTCCTGCGGATAAGGGAGCTGATAGTAAGGAATTCAGTTTTGTTATGGAATGTTTAGAAACGGGAAGAGGTTGGATAAAGCTATCACCAAGGTTCTCAAATCAAGATAATTTTCCTTTTGATGATACCAATGAATTTATCTTTAAACTAACGGCTGCCGCTCCAGATAAGTTATTATGGGGATCTGATTGGCCTCATCCACAGTACTTCAAACCAATGCCTAATGATGTATCTTTATTAGACATGATGTTGGATTGGATTCCTGATGAAAAAACTCGGAATTTAGTTATGGTTGAAAACCCTGCAAAACTCTTTGGATTTCCTCAACTACCCTAGCTAATCATCTATTAATTGGAATACATCTATTTTACTAATTATTGAAAACAGTCGTCAAATTAAAGCTTTAACTTGGGGTCAAGCCAATCTCTTAAACTATCTCCTAGTAAATTAAATGCAAATACTGCGAGTGTTACGGCAAGACCTGGAAATATTATCATCCAAGGAGCAGTAATGTAATAATCTGAATTAACTCCGGATAACATTAAGCCCCAGGAGGGAGTTGGTTCCACTACTCCGAGTCCCAGAAAAGATAAACTGGCCTCAAGAAGTATTGCTTGTCCGATATAAGCAGTGATTAGAATAAGATATGGTGCAGTAACATTGGGAAGAATGTGGCGAAATACAACTCTTTTTCCACTGTATCCAGCTGCTCTAGCTGCATCAATATATGCCAAAGTCACAATACTAAGTGCAGCAGACCGAATAACTCGAGCTACTTTTGGTATAAATGGTATAGATATCGCTATTATAACATTTATATCTATACCAAAAACAACATTCTTTGGAACGATGGCAATAACTAAGATTGCTAGAATTATTATCGGGAAAGATAACATTAAATCTATCCCTCTTTGAACTAGGATATCTACTTTCCCTCCTGCAAAGGCAGATATAATCCCAATTATTGCACCAAGAGAACACCCTATAAATGCAGAGAAGAAACCTATTGATAAAGCTGTTCGGGCTCCATAAATCAACCTAGATAATATATCTCTTCCAAAAGCATCAGCTCCCAGAAGATGCTCAGCACTTGGCTGACCTCCCCCCATCGCTGGAGAGGACATAAAATCTACTGTTTCAGGGTCAATTGGTGCGACATAGGGAGCAAATACTGCCGCAAAAAACAGGATAACTATAATCAAAAGCCCAATAGTGCCCAAAGGCTGTTGCTTTATAAAATCAAGTACACTTCTTCTATTGCTTTGCTCTGATCTTAATTGGCCGATGGTATTATCATCTTCAGATAGAGAGTCAGTTGGATTTTGAACTGAAACTGTCATGACCTTTTTATCCTTACTACGCAGTTTTTCTATGTTTGATATCGGATACGGGGATCAAGGGTTGCATAAAGTATATCAACAACTAGGTTTATGAGTACAAAACTTGTTGCAACTAGAAGAACTAGCCCTTGTAACATTGTTAGATCATTAAATTGTACTGCCTCAACAAACATTTTTCCTATGCCATTTATGTTAAATACTTGTTCTGTAACAACTAATCCACCAATTAGAAATGCAAATTCTAATCCGACAACAGTTACCGTAGGTAGAAGAGCATTTCTCATGCCATGTTTAACGATTACTACTCTTTCATACAGACCTTTGGCTCTTGCTGTACGAATATAGTCTTCTGCTAATACTTCTAATATTGATGATCTTAGCATTCTCGCTATGACAGCCGAATATCTGTATCCGACACTAATGGCTGGCCAGAGGAGCGTATATAGATTTTCTAAAGGGTCTTCAAATAGCCCTGCCGTATCAAGTGAAGGTAGTTTACCTACTATGGCTAAAAGAGCCATAATTAAAAGCATACCAAACCAGAACGAAGGCACAGCAAGCCCCCCAATTGTTATCATTCGTATGAGATAGTCAAACCAAGTCCCTCTATAAAGTGCCGCTAATGTGCCAAGAGGGAACGCGATTATTACTGAAAGTATAGTGGCAAAGAAAGCTAGTTCTATCGATATACTAATTCGCCCTCCTATTTCTTCCATTACAGATCGTTCCGTTACTAAAGAAATACCTAAGTCGCCTTGGGGTAAGCCCACCATAAAATTCATAAATTGAATAGGAAGAGGGTCCTCTAGTCCAAGACGTGTTCTCTCTTTAAGTACTTGCTCGGGTGTAACATCACCAAATTCTCCCATGAGTTTAACCTCAACAGGATCACCAGGTACTACCCGTACAAGAAAAAAAACTAGCATGGCAACTGCAGTCAGGGTTGGTATAACTAATAATAAACGCTTAGCAGTATATCTTAACATTTTTTAATTTGCCTCAATTTGTATGCATGCGACCGTGTGTCCGGGCGCAAATTCATCCAAGGGCGGAACCAAGTTTGAACACTCATTTGTTGCAATAGGACAACGGGTGGAAAACACACATCCAGGTGGCGGATTAAGTGGAGAGGGAATATCTCCCTCTAATATAGTTCTTTGACGGTTTTGTTCTATTTCTGGATCAGGAACTGGTGCCGCGTCAAGCAATGCACGAGTATAAGGGTGCTGAGGATTTTCATAAAGAGCATCTCCTTCTCCTACCTCCATCACTTTTCCTAGATACATAACAATTACTCGATGAGAAATATGTCGAACGACAGCTAGGTCATGAGCAATAAAAACATAAGCAAGACCTAAAGTGTTTTGTAAATCTTCAAGCAAATTTATTATTTGTGCTTGAACAGAAACGTCTAGAGCGGATACTGGTTCGTCACAAATTATCATTCTAGGTTCTAGGGCAAGAGCGCGGGCTATTCCTACTCTTTGTCTTTGGCCGCCAGACAGCTCATGGGGATAGCGGTCAGCAAAATATGGGTAAAGCCCTACTTGTGTTAAAAGTTCTGCTACCCTATCTAACCGGGCTTCCTTCCCTTCGCGTAACTTATGAACTTTTAATGGCTCTTCAAGTATTTGTCCTACCTTCATTCTAGGGTTTAAAGAGGAAAAAGGGTCTTGAAAAATTACCTGCATATCGCGCCTTACAGCTGCAATATTTCCACCATTTAATAAATTGCCATCAAATTCTATTTTACCCCCCGTCGGAGTATTCAAATGTAGTATAGCTCTGCCCGCTGATGTTTTGCCGCAGCCTGATTCTCCTACAAGGCCAACAGTCTCTCCTTCGCGAACATCAAATGACATGTCGTCTACAGCTTTAATATCCACTTCATGTGACTTAAGGCCCTCACGCAGGGATATTTTAAAATATTGTTTTAGACCTTCCACCTTAAGGAGAACTTTATCTCCATGGGCAGCTTTTTGCGTTTCCGTAGCAGTTTCGGCACCATAGAGTGTTGCAGCATTAGCTGTAACTTCGTCGGTTTTCCAACAAGCAACTGTATGCTCTGAATTAGATGCGGCTACTGTGGGAGGTGTTTCCTCACAATGTGGTTCTGCAATTGGGCATCTTTCTCGAAATCTGCACCCTACTGGTGGTGCAAGCAAGTTTGGAGGCATGCCTTCAATAGTAGCTAGCCGACCAACTCGTGGTTTATCAAGTCTGGGTACTGACCTCATAAGCCCTACAGTATAAGGATGGGCTGGTGTTGCAAAAATATTTGACGAGGTTCCTCGTTCTATTATACGTGCCGCATACATAACATTTACCTTGTCGGCGTATGCTGCAACCACTCCAAGATTATGAGTTATTAAGATTACCGCAATTCCTAAACGTTCTGATATATCTTTAAGTAGTTCTAATATTTGGGCCTGGATAGTAACATCTAGTGCTGTCGTAGGCTCATCAGCAATAATTAGTTTGGGCTCGCATGCCAATCCTATTGCGATCATTGCCCGTTGTCTCATACCCCCTGAAAACTGATGGGGATATTGGGTTATTCTTCTTTCTGGGTCAGGTATTCCAACCATAGAAAGTAATTCGATAGCTCTAATATCAGCTTCTTTTTGGCTCATATTTAGGTGAGTAATTAAAGGTTCGGTAAGTTGATCGCCAATAGTTAGAACAGGATTTAAACTAGTCATCGGTTCTTGAAAAATCATTGACATATGCCTACCTCGAAGGGTTCTCATCTCCGCTTCAGGTAGTGTTGATAGATCAAGACCATCAAATAGTATTTTCTTTGCCTTAACAGTTGCAGTTTTTCGTGGCAGTAGTCGCATTAGAGACAGTGCGGTTACTGACTTTCCACAACCCGATTCTCCCACTATGGAGAGAAATTCACCCTTATGTACTTTGAAACTGGTTTTATCAACTGCTCTGACTACTCCCGCACCTGTAGAAAATTCTACTTCTAAGTCTTCAACTTCTAATAGTACTTCAGGGGTATTGCTCTTATTTTTATTCATTTATAAAGACCAAATAATTACAATTGGGGAATAACCTATAGATTACTTAATTCTATTATTATAGGTAAATCTAATAGATCTAAATGCTTGTAGTTTACAGAAATAGAGGGTTGGCAGAAATTCTGCCAACCCTCCATAATAGATTAAGTGATTTAATCGTCAATCCACATGCCGCGCCAGTCGTTGTTTGCCGCATGGGTATAAGTAATATTATATCCCTTAATTTTCGACAACATTGGCACAGATCGAGCAAAATATCCAAGTGGGTGGAACCAAGCTTGATCAAGAACTTTGTTCTCAATTTCGGCAGCCATCAACTTGAGTTTTGCTGGATCCATCTCAGCATTCATTTTTCTATACATTGCATCAATCTCAGGATTTTCTACAAATGCATAATTTTGTGGATTAATGCTGTTAGACTGATATTTACTCAGCATCAACATCGGGTGAGGTAGGAAACTAGCATTCCAATCAATGGTTGTATCAAACCCACCTTTACTGCGAATACTTTTGTATTTAGCAGATGGATTTGTTTCCATTACAGGTTTTAGTCCACACTTCTTCCAATTATCAATCAACCATATAGCAATTTGTTCATAAGGATGAGCAACGGCACGATTGCTGTATCTGAACTCTAGTCCTTCATAACCAGCTTCTTTTAGAAGTGCTTTAGCTTTAGCTCGACTGGCTTTTATGTCTGGAGAAAAACCTATTTGCTTCTCGAGATCAGCGTCTGACTGGGCGAACTGTGTACCGAACAGCATATATCCTGTCCTACGTGTGGTAACAGTAATTTTATGCAGAGCATCCAATCCTGCATGACGATCTAAACATAAAGTAAGTGCTTGGCGCACTCTTTTGTCTTGGAAAGGCTTGAATGCAGAGTTAAGGGTCACCATCCATACAGAGAGAGTAGGTTTCTCATGAAAAGTAATTTTATCTCCCATTTTCTGCTGTAGCGTCTTTTTCTCAGGAGGTGATACACTGCGCATTTCAGCCATGATTTGGCCACCAATCATGGGCTGAGTAATACCCTTGATTTTGTAAGCTATAGTGCCGTCTAGATATACATCATCAAAATGATAATCTTCGTAGCGTTTGGCTACCCATTTCTTGCCTGGTTGGTGTTCAACAAAGCGAAATGGTCCTGTTCCATTAATATTTTTGTGATGCCAGTTACCTTCTTTCACCATATCTTTTTTAGAGTAGATAGCATTATATGGTGTTGCAAAAAGGTTCAAACCGAAAGCAAATGGTTCTGAAAATTTGGTTACAAAAGTATAATCGTCAGGTGCTGAAAAGCTCTCAACTGATAAGAAGTAAGCTTTACGTGGGGAAATAACACCTTCCTTTGGACTTTTCAGACGATTAAAGCTCGCTAAAACATCTGCGGAAGTAAGAGGGGTGCCATCATGGAACTTTATTCCCTTACGAATTTTAAATGTATAGGTAAGATTATCGTCCGATATTTTCCAGCTCTCGGCAACATCGCCAACGATGTTAGGAAAGTTTTTCCAATCGAATGTTACTAGTAACGAATAATGCTGCTCGGTCCGATGGAGAGTTCCATAGGAACCTGAACCTTGCAAATCGTATGTTGGAATTCCTGCTTTAACACCATACTCGAAAATACCACCCTTCTTAGGGGTATCTGCAATAGCAGGAGTTAAACCAGCAAGCCCAATTACCAACCCTACGGCGGTTAGGCTCTTTAAAATAATATTCATATCTTTTTTGTCCTCCCAAAAATAAATAAACCTTAAAACTTGTAACTTACTCTATTTCTTTTTAAGCATTAATAAAGTGTCTATTAAACACATATATTTGCTATGTATAACACCTTGAAAGAAAATAAGTAATGCCTTTATCTTTTTTTTTAGATTTTATAAATTAAAGCAGTGTATGTAAACAAAAGATTACATTATTTTTAAGGTTTTTTTTAAATACTCTAGTTACAATACTATTCTATATTTCTTCGGGGAAGTACTTTAATACACTATCCATTGGGTTTGGCGCTGCCTGTCCAAGACCGCAAATAGATGCTTCACGCATAACTTTCGAAAGATCTTTAAGCAACTTTTTATCCCACACTTCTGCTAACATAAGAGTCACAGCTTTCTCAGTGCCGACGCGACATGGAGTACATTGACCGCAGCTCTCTTTTTCAAAAAATTTCATCAGGTTTATCGCCGCTTCCCGGGCACTATCTTTATCAGATAATATTATAACTGCAGCTGAACCAACAAAACACCCATATTTTTCTAGTGCACCAAAATCCATTGGTATATCGGCTAGGCTGGCTGGTAAAATCCCGCCGGACGCTCCTCCCGGAAGATATGCTTTAAAATTATGACCTTCAGCCATTCCACCTGCGTAATTATTTATGAGTTCTCTAGCAGTTATTCCAATAGGAGCAATTTTTACACCAGGTTCCCTAACCCTACCGGATATTGAATAAGCTCGTAATTTAGCGCTTATTACCTCGGTGCCTGATATAGAACTATCTTGATTATTTTGAAGAATCTTTCTTATCCAGTAAAGCGTTTCGACGTTATGCACTAATGTTGGCCTTTGGAACAAACCCACCCGGGCTACGTATGGAGGCCGATGGCGTGGTATGCCACGCTTACCCTCAATAGATTCTATCATCGCACTTTCTTCGCCGCAGATATAAGCTCCAGCACCTCGACGTAACTTAATTTTTCCGGGAGCAATGATACCGGCATTTTCAAGAGCTAATAATTCATTAATCAATATTTTTCGTGCAGCTGGATATTCATCACGAAGATAAATATAGATTTCATCAGAATCAATTACCCAGGCTGTTATTAGTGCTCCTTCAAGTATTTCGTGTGGAGCTTTTTCTAGAAAATACCGGTCCTTAAATGTGCCAGGTTCACCTTCATCTGCATTAACTGCTAATAGACGAGGTTTAGATTCCTTTCGAACAAAAGCCCATTTTTTTGCCGATGGAAATCCGGCTCCCCCCATTCCTTTCAATTCAGAATTTAAAATTAGATGTTCAGTTTTATCGCGGCTTAATTTACCACTAAGACATGCTTCATAAAAATCATAACCACCATTTTTTCTATAGCTTGATAAATCAGGATAATCCGGTACTTCTGGATCAGTGTTATTATTATTAACAGCCTCGCTAACAGATTCTGGGGTAGCATGGTCAACATGGTGATGGCCAATTTCGGCTACTGGTGATACGTCACACCTCCCCATGCATGGAGAGGGAATTATGCGCCCTCCTGTTAGCGAGCCGCTTTTTAAATTTTTTAATAACTCATTACTTCCGGCCAGAGCACACGGTAGACTGGTACAGATGCGGACGGTTATATCATCTGATGGTAATTCTGTGTTGTCGATTAGTACGTCAAAATGTGCATAGAAGGTCGCAACCTCATATACCTCTGCCAAGGATAAAGCTAGTAATTCTGCTAGAGCTGCCATATTTTTAGAGGAAAGATGGCCGTATCGATCTTGAATTACATGCAGGTGCTCTATTAAATCACTTTTTTTCAGAGGTTTTTCAACAAGTAGTTCACGAACCCTCGAAACATCACTTTCCTTGGGCTGGCGCCCTTTGGGAAAAGGTATAGTTTTTTTTCGTCCGCTACCTGGATGATGAAATTTGTATATATTAGGCAAAGTAAATAGCCAATAATTTTCTGCTTTTCTCTCTATAAATAATATTTTCCCTTTTAGTTTAGGGTTTGGAGACGCACATTATACCCTGTTTAGTATATATACATTTATTGGTTATTAGATTTGTTTTGTTTACTAAACTCAACAATAGTAATTTATTTATATAAAAAGGCTAACAATGTTCTATTAAATTACATGTTTCAGCTCATTTGTTAAATAAAATACTCAATCCTTATATATTTATAATTCCAGTCAATTGAAAGAATTTTTCGCTAATATAAATTTTTTATTGGTTTAAGCTTGCGGTTAAGGGTCTGGCATATATATATTCCGCCAGTTACAAGCTAAATTGTTATAAACTTAAACGAGGGACCATGTCGACGACCTTAATACCGCCCGACTATGTTCCATCTGATGAAGATGATTTTATGAATCCGTTAATGACGGAGTTTTTTCGTCAACGGCTTATAGAATGGCGAAATGAGTTGGTGCGTGAGTCTGATCAGACGCTAATTAATATACAGACTACCAACAACCAGGAGCCGGATATTTCGGACCGCGCCTCGCTGGAAAGTAATAGAGCATTAGAGTTAAGAACTCGTGATAGGGGTCGTAAACTAATAAGTAAAATAGATGCAGCGCTACGACGGATTGATGCCGGAGAATATGGTTATTGTGAAGTTACTGGAGAT
>JAQWSA010000137.1 GCA_029243445.1 Alphaproteobacteria bacterium | reverse complement strand
CCATTTTTGATAGGTTTTACACAGATCGTTCTATAAATGTAAAAAAAGATGATAATATACTTTTAAATCACTCAGGTCTTGGTCTCAGTATATCCAAACAAATAGTTGAAGCAGCTGATGGACGTATATGGGCAGAAAATTGTTATAAAAATAACCTAATTTCAGGAGCTATATTTATTGTTGAATTGCCAGCAAATTAGTTTAACTTCGCAATAGGCTTTATTCACTAATTTTGTCATCTTCATAAAATACATTTTTTCTGAAATGTTATATAGATAATTACTTCGCTGTTTAGTGTAAAAATATTTGCTAGGTAATATAGGGCTTATATACTTATAAAATATATAAAAAAGAGGGTTTTTAGATGGCAATAACAAGAGTTGAATCTTTAATTTACGGAGTTACGGATATTGATTCAGGGATTCGCTACTTTGAAAATTGGGGTCTTAAAAATATAGAAAAAGGTAAAAAGGGTGCAATATTCAAAACACCCACCAATCAAACTATTCATATACTATCAAAAGAGAATTCTTCTTTACCACCAGCTCCAGGTGACGAAAGCTCTACTGTACGCCAGACTATATGGGGTATTGAAACTTCTGCAGATTTAGAAAAAATTGGGGCGGAAATGTCGATTGACCGTGAAGTTAAATTTAACCCTGATGGTTCTATACAAGTAACTGATGAATGTGGGTTTTCTCTAGGGTTTTGCATTAGTAAAGCTAAGGAATTAAAAGCCTTGCCTTCTCGCGTTAACTTGAATGAAAACTCTGAAAGGCTGAATACAGTTGTTGAATCATTGCCACAAGCTAAACCACTAAGACTAGGGCATGTAGTCTATTATGTTCCATCTGATAAGGCTGACCGGGCAGTTTCTTTTTATATCGACCGATTAGGATTTCGTTTGTCTGATCGAACTTTAGGGCGCGGCGATTTTATGCGCTGCCCAGGATCAAGAGATCATCACAACTTATTTTTACTAAGACGTAAAGATAAAGCTGCATTCAATCATGCAGCATTTGAAGTGCAAAATTTTGATGAAATTATGATGGGGGGCGTGTTTATGAAAAATAATGGATGGCAACCTGAGACCACCCCTGGACGTCATGTTTTGGGGTCAAATCTTTACTGGTATTTTCGAAACCCGTGCGGAGGCAATACAGAATACTTTGCAGACATGGACTGTATGGACGATGATTGGGAACCACGTATTTGGGATCAAAACCCAGGTTTTTCCCTCTGGTCATTAAGTGATCCTGATTAAAAATTATTATTAAAATATTAACAAATTTTATACTTTAGATTGATTCGTAAGTTTTAATATAGCAAAAAGGCGTTATATATGAAGGCATTCTGAAGAAATTGCAGAAACATAACTATCTTTTATTAAACCTTTATTATTATTTTCTAAAATGTGAGTTATAAACTTAGTGAAATATTTCACTTAATAATCATTGCTAAGGCGCGTTATAAAAAAGGACAAAATTATGAAGCAAATAAATGTTGGAGTAATAGGGACTGGTTGGACCGGAGGTATCCGGGCTAATGCTTGTGCACGAAGTCCATTGATTGATGAACTCCACATAGCTGAAATTAACCCAGAACGCCTTGCGGAAGTTAAAGATGAGACAAACCCTATTTTTTCTACAACAGATTGGGAAGTTCTTTTAAAAAAAGATGAACTCGACACAATTATTATTTCTGCCACACCAGAGTCAACGCACTATCCAATGATAAAAGCAGCCTTGGAAGCTGGAAAACATGTTTTTGTAGAAAAACCTGTTTCAACTACAATAGCCGAAGCAGATGAGGTGATAGCATTGGCTGAGGAAAAAAACCTAAAATTTACAGTTGGTTATTCACAGAGATTTGAACCAAAGCATGCTTATATAAACAAAGCATTAAAGGAAGGATTGGTAGGTGATCCGGTAACCTGCCTAGTTAGTCGCAATGTAACACGCGAGCTAGGGACCAAAATAACTGGCCGGTCTAAATTGTCACCGGCAGCCATGGAAGCAACACATGATCTTGATTTTCTCTTATGGTGCCTTCAACCCCGCAAACCTATTCGTGTTTATTCACAATCATCAGGAAAGCTATTTAGACGAAACAGCGAAACACCTGACCATCAATGGATTATGGTAACTATGGATGACGGTACAACTATTACAGTGGGAGCCGGATGGATTTTACCTATTGGTTATCCAAATTATTCTCAGTGTTGGATAGAGGTTGTTGGAACTGATGGAGCACTAACGATAGATGATACACATAAAGAGGTTCAATTCAATACAACTGAGCACGGAATACGCTATCCAATGTCATCTATGCCTGGAGAACCTGTCGATCACGTGTTCGCAGGACCAATGGCGGCTGAAACAATCCATTTTATCGAGGCTGTAGTCTACGACCGGCCTGTGATGGTAAAACCAGATGAAGCTAGGCTAGTTATGGATGTGTACACAGCAGCAGATTTATCAGACGAACTTGGTGAACCAGTTACTCTGCCGCGAAACGACCCTACATTGATTAGAACATAAAATTAGAAAGTATTACTAAGCTCCATCAATTGTCACTAAATCAACTACAGAAGTGTTTATTACTGAAAATAATTTCCCAATAAATTTATCAATTTTATCTGAAACTTATCACATTATGGGAAAGTAAAATGGATCAAGCAGTTTGGGCAATATGGTATGATCTTCAAGATCATACACAAACAGAATATATAGAGTGGTTGCATAAAGAATATTTACCTAACCTACAAATGCGTCCAGGTTTTACTTGGGCAGCTCACTACCGAAGCCAGGGTGGTGGAACAGATATGGAAAAAGTTAGAAACACTTTCCCAAAGTCACGCGGGATGGAAGGCTTGGGAAAGGGAACACAATTTCTAATGTTGGTTGGAGCAGCTGAGCCATGGGCTTTACTATCTCCAAGCGTAATACATGAAGAACGTGCAATTACCGGTAAAGCGCGCCAGATGCTTGATATGCGTCAAAACATACGGTCGTGTATATTTTCAGTTTTTGCTAGAGTAGATGGTCCTGAAATGAATCAGAGGCCCATTGGAACGACCCCTGGCCCTGCAATTCAGATGGGTAGCTTCCGTATAAATGAGTTAGAAAATGAGTATGATGTTGGCGCATGGTACGCTCAACACAGATTGCCAGCTATGGCCAGAATGCCTGGGTGTATTGGGGCGAGGGTCATGTTATCAATTGCTGGATGGGCAAAGTACTCAGTTTTATACGAATTTACTTCATTAGAAACTCGTCTCAAGTATTTTGAAAAGCCCCTTGAATCCTTAATGTTAGATGAGCAGGATTGGTCAGGTAAGATCGTCCGTTCAACAATGCATACCCCCGGTTCACCAACCGTAGCTGAAAGAATCTGGCCACCAGTAACGATAAAAAATGAGTAAAATAAAACTACACTTCGGAGGGTATCAAGGACCATACTCAGTACATAGCCGAGCTATATCAGTATTCAGGGAAACACTAGAAATTTCTTTAGGAAATGATTTAGACTTTACGCATTCTCTTAACATAATGGATATGGGACGGCCCGCTTCAGATTTAATTAATATGGTGTCTTCTGGCGAACTAACATTTTGTTATTTTTCTTCAAGTTATTTAGCTGACAAGGTAAGAGAGTTTCAACTACTAGATCTACCATTTATGATTCAAAACCGTGAACAAGCTTATGCAATATTTGACGGACCTTTGGGTCAATTTCTAGCTGATAAAATTGATGAGGTTTGTGACTTTAGAGTTCTTTCATGGTGGGATAATGGATTTCGTCATTTTTCTAACAGATTACGTCCCATTCGAAACCCAGATGACTGTGTTGGGCTTATAATTAGAAGCTTACGCAGCGACATATATAAAAAAACATACTCTAGCCTTGGTTTTAAACCGGTATATTTAGATGTAAGCAAATTAAAGAATGCAGTAGAATCTGGAAAAGTCGACGCACAAGAGAACGCATTAAGTAATATATTTAATTTTGGTATTAATAATCACCATCGCTGGATTACCCTATCGCAACATTTTTTCGGACCAGCAGTAGTATTATGCCACAAAAAAACATATGACAGTTGGCCTATAGAGGTTAGAAAAATCGTTAATATTGCACTTAAAAAAGCTACTGATGCTCAACGCAGATTTGCTTCCGCAGAGGAAAAAGAGGTTTTACAAAAATTTGATCTATCAAATAACGAAATTATTACTTTAGGTGATGATCAACGATTAGAATTTGTATCAACTGTAAAACCAGTAATTGAAAGTACAATCAGCCATTTTCGAGGAGAACTTTTCGATTTTTTTTCTGTTTGATATATTTAATTAGGTCAATAAACACCTTTAATTTGAATTTCGTATTTTATCAAATTCTGGATATAATAAACTGTAGTCTTTTTCCGCCATGCCATTATCAATAGCTCGATTAAGAAACTTTAGTGTTTCCTTGGCATAACGTGCATCAATATTCATTGATTCTGCCATTCTTACTGCCATGCCCAGGTCTTTATTCAAGTTATAAACTCTCGATCGAGCATCCCATTTTTCAGAAAGTATATGCTTAGGAAATCTAAATTCGCTAGAATAGCTGCGCGCATTAGAGTTATTAAAAACCTCAACCATATCTGCCAAAGATATACCTGCTGCCTCAGCCATTATACCAGCCTCACAATTGGTTAGAAAAATTGTATGAACAACCATGTTATGTATTAATTTCATAGCATGACCCGCTCCACTTTCTCCAAGATAGTATACACTTTTAGCTATGGCATTTAGCATTGGTCGAGAACGTTCATACACGTTCTTATCGCCCCCAATCATTAAGGTAAGTGTACCTGAGTCAGCACCTGTTGCACCTCCACTCATAGCTGCATCTAGATATTTGACTTTATGTTTTGCTGCTATTTCAACTACTCTTCTAGTGTCCTCAGGAAACGACGTTGTTAAATCAAAAACTACTGTGCCTTCTATAGCTTTTGCCAAAACACCTTGTTCACCGTTCAAGGTTTCTTCTATTTCTTGTGTTGCTGGTACAACATAAAATAATGTAGCTCCTTCAGAGGCCATCTCACCTGGAGATAGAACATAGGTGTTTTCAATATCTCTAAATTTTTTAATTGCTTCTTCAGAAACATCCCATACGCCTGTTTCATAACCCGCAGCTGCTAGGTTTTTAGCAACACCACCTCCCATATTTCCAAGCCCAATAACCCCTGCTTGCAATCTAGTCATTATAAATACTCCAAATTTATTCGGCTATTTTTACGGTAAAGATTAATATAATATATAAAGATAGTTATCTAATATTTATAGTTGTTGATAGTATTCATCGAGATTAAGGGGTAATTTCAGCTCTTCACATCTAGCTGAAGATAGATCCATAGCCATTGTTAGCAGAAGGTTTTTATGACCTTCTGCTGCTGTGGCATGAGGTGTTCTCATACCCGTATAAAGGCGTTGATACCATGAGTTGGTTTCTTCTCTCATAGGCCCCCAAAACTGGCCATCATAAATGTCACCCGCCGGATAGCTTGTAAGAAAATCAACATGACGTTGATATTCTGGAGTAAAACCATCGGGAACATATCCACCGCCCTGCGGGATTTCAGTAGCAAGTACTAGGTCTCTATGAGTATCTTCAATGTCAATAACACCCTTATTACCAATTATACCAATTTCCAAACCATATACGGCTCCAGGCCATACAACAGGTGCAGCCCAGCTTATATTCATGGAAAACATAGTATCGTCATCCATCATAAATACACCAAAGGTTGAGTCTTTTGTCCCGTATTGAGAAAGAGCCAAATCATTAGAACGGGCATAAATAGAAACTGGCTCTTTACCCTCCATCAACCACATAGACATATCTAACGCATGAGTGCCTGAAACAACCATAGGGGTTAAATTTTCACGTTGATTTGTTCTTTGCACCGTAGCAATCGGAACCATCCGATTCATTATTGCTCGTGTTACTACTCCTGTGACCTGACCTATTTGTCCTGTATTTAGTCGCTCTTTAACTGCGAGGAACCTTCTACGAAAACGATTGGTATAACCAACGACAGCATCTACACCAGCCGCTTCTATAGCATCTAGAACCCTCTGCGACTCTCTAACATCTGTAGCTAATGGCTTTTCGATAAACAAACTGTGACCTTCGTCCACAGCGGCAAGTGTTGGAAGTACATGATGGTTTTCATCTGTAGAAATAATAACTGCGTTTACTTCCGGTCTTTTTAGCAATGTTTCATAGCTGGTAGTAAAAAAATCAGCTTTTGTATCTTCCTTAAGTTGCATTCCTAAATCTTCTTTTATATCACATAAGCCAAGCCAACCAATACCTGGGTAATCGCGTGCAATTTCAGCTCGTATTCTTCCTATTGTTCCACAGCCTATTATTGCTAGTCCTATTTCTTTACGTTCGCCGGTCATAGTTTTTGATACTCCATAAACTCATGTTGTTAGATAACTACTAGCAATAAATTTTTAATTTATACAAGTGACCAGATCGTATCGATTCTTGTATAAAGCATCAAGGAATACGATAGTTATTGTTTATTAAAATATTTAGATGAGCTAAAAGACAGAGTTTATATTCTCACCCTAGAAATTTATGTGGGGTGAGTTCTAAAATTTTAGCGACTGCACGATGTAGTCAAAATAATTAACCCTCTTTTTTAATGGGTTTTAAGTTCTTAGGAGGAACATAAGATGTACTCGGTTGATATCCATGCCCATTTTTTTACCCGTGGTTATATTTCTATACTTGAAAAACATGGGCATATTGTTGGGTGGTCAGTTGATCGTCACAGTGATGGATCTATTTCAATGGTTCCACCCAATGGACGTGTGATAGGCCCTATAGAACCCAGCTATTTTGATATTGATGCTCGCCTAGAAGGTTTGGACAGTCAAGAAACCGATCTGCACGCACTATCTTTGACAAATCCAATGTGCCATTACGGAGATGACGCTTTTAACCTTGATTTAGCTCAGGCTTACAATGATGGAACCGCAGAATTTCATTCTGCTCACCCAGATAGATTTATCGGTCTAATTACATTACCAATGCTTAATGCTGATGATTCTGTCTCTGAATTAGAACGAGCTGCAAAACTACCTGGCTCGAAGGGGGTGTATATGGGCACTAACGTTGCAGGCCATAATTTATCAGAGCCAAGATTCGCATCAATATTTGACAAGGTTGCTGAATTAAAATTACCCATATTTCTGCACCCGTCAAATGTACTTGGAGCAGACCGTCTTAATGATTATCATACAATTAATACTATTGGGAATCCTACTGATACAGCAGTCGCCGCCACTTTTCTAATATTTAGTGGTATTCTCGACAAATACCCAAATCTAGAAGTAAGTCTTCCACACGCAGGTGGAACTTTCCCTATACTAATAGGCAGAATCGATCATGGTTGGACAGTAAGAAAGGAGTGCAAACATCTCCAAAATGCTCCATCAACTTACTTACGTCGTTTTACTTATGATACAATTGGTCATGCTAATTATGTTATGAAATATTTAACTGACCTAGTTGGCGTAGACCGGGTCGTTTTAGGTAGTGACTTCTGCTTTGATATGGGGCATGAAAAACCAGTACAAAATGTTATGGAATATGATTGGCTAAACGAAGAAGAAAAAAGAGCTATAATTGGTGGTAACGCCTGCCGTATTCTTGGCTTAAAAGCACCTGAAGACGTTTAGCGAGGAATAGAAATTACTCAGCTGGACTTGTTTACTTTATTCATATTGCAGACATACCAGTGGTCTGATAAGACGCGGCCAATAAATAATATTTTCCATTAATAATGCAGGTTTTATAATTATAAAATTGTGAATATCATTCCGGAGACCTAAATGAAAACAGTTGAAGATAATTCCATAGATAGTGACTATAAAGTTGCCGACATCTCCCTCGCCGACTGGGGCAGAAAAGAAATAGCTATTGCTGAAACTGAGATGCCCGGGTTAATAGCACTACGTGAGGAGTATGGTAAAACCAAACCCCTACATGGTGCTCGTATAAGTGGTTGTTTGCATATGACAATCCAAACAGCTGTACTTATAGAGACTCTGACTGCTTTAGGGGCAGAAGTTCGTTGGTCTTCATGCAATATTTTTTCTACACAAGACCAAGCAGCTGCAGCAATTGCTGCAGCTGGTGTTCCAGTTTTTGCTTGGAAAGAGGAAAGTGAAGAAGAGTTTTGGTGGTGTATAGATAAAACCATAGAAGGCCCGAACGGTTGGCGACCAAATTTGATTTTAGATGATGGTGGTGATCTTACAGCAGTGATGCATGAAAAATACCCTGAACTTCTTACAGATGTTAGAGGTCTTAGCGAAGAAACAACAACTGGGGTACACCGACTGCATGAAATGGCTCAGGATAAATCTTTAATGGTCCCGGCCTTTAACGTAAACGATAGCGTTACCAAATCAAAATTTGATAATCTCTACGGCTGCAGGGAAAGTTTAGTTGATGGAATTAGGCGAGCTACAGACGTTATGATGGCAGGTAAAGTTGCTCTTGTATGTGGATTTGGTGATGTTGGCAAAGGTTCATCAGCTAGCCTCAGGAATGCAGGTTGTCGGGTTTTAGTAACAGAGGTTGATCCTATTTGTGCGCTACAAGCCGCTATGGAAGGTTATGAGGTTGTTACAATAGAAGATGTGGCATCCCAAGCTGATATTTTTGTAACAACAACTGGGAACGTTGACGTTGTTACAATTGAGCATATGAGAGATATGAAAGATCGAGCCATTGTCTGTAACATTGGCCATTTTGATACAGAAATTCAGGTGTCTGCTCTCCGAAACTATCAGTGGCACAATGTGAAACCTCAAGTAGACGAAATAGAATTTCCAGATGGTAAGAGACTTATTCTACTAGCCGAGGGCAGACTAGTTAATCTAGGTTGCGCTACCGGACACCCAAGTTTTGTAATGAGTGCTTCATTTACAAATCAAGTATTAGCACAGATTGAGCTATGGGAAAATTATGGTGAGTATAAAAACCAGGTATATGTTTTACCCAAGCACTTGGATGAAAAAGTAGCGATGCTGCACTTAAACAAGGTGGGTGCTAAACTAACTAAACTGACTGTAGAGCAGGCTGATTACATTGGGGTAGCTGAAACAGGCCCATTCAAAGCCGAAACATATAGATATTAAGCAATAAGATTACTTGCAGCACTAGTGAAGCCTGTCTAAACTTTTATCGATACAAAATTAAGCCGTTTATCTTTAACGGCTAAAGGTTAGACAATTCAAAATGATGTCCCGGAGAACTATTGAAGAATCAACAACTTTATATAGAGATTTATATAATCTTAACGCCACCGAAAAACTGGCTAATTCCTTAGCTCCTTTATTACAAAAAAGTGATGTCATAGCTCTATACGGAGAACTTGGGGCTGGAAAAACTAGCTTCGCTCGTGCCTTAATAAAAAAACTAGGTTATAAGGGGGAAGTGCCAAGTCCAACATTTACATTGGTTCAGAATTACAATCTTGAATCTATAAACGTATGGCATTTTGACCTGTACCGCATATTAGACCCTGATGAACTTATAGAGCTAGACATTGAAGAGGCTATGACAGAATCTGTTTTGCTCATCGAGTGGCCCCAGCGAATGGGCAACCGATTGCCAATTAATCGCCTTGATATTAAATTAAATTACACTGAAAACGAAATAAGCCGTATTGCAATCATTACTGGTCACGGGTGCTGGTCTTCAAGATTAAAACAGGTGAGTGATGAACTCTGAAGAGAGTGTTAATTCCCCCTCTATCTATAGTATACCAGCCGATGACCATTTTTTGGACGCTCTAACAAAAGGAATAATTGATCGTTACTTCGACGATAAAGATCCATTTGGGCTAGCTCACATTCTAATTCTGTTACCAACAAGACGTTCTTGCCGAGCTCTTCAAGATGCCTTTTTGCGCTATACTGATGGTCGCACAATTTTGCTACCTCGCATGGTTCCTATCGGGGATATAGATGAAGACCAGTTGCAAATCGATACTTTAGCAACAGATATTTTTTCAGAAGAAAATAATGTATTGCCAGCTATAGGTGATATGCGAAGACGCTTAATATTATCTCAATTAATTCAGCAGCAAGCACAAAAAACATCTAGCACTATATTAGAAGATAAAAGTCTATCAGCAGATAGAGCCATCCGGCTGGCATTTGAATTATCAAGTCTACTAGATCAAGTGCAAAATGAACAGCTTGGGTTTGAGAACCTAACAAACCTAGTTCCAGATGATTATGCAGCTCATTGGCAAATAACGCTCACATTTTTAAATGTATTGACCGAGGAATGGCCTAAACGATTAGTTAAAGAAAGAGCTATCGATCCTGCCAATCGACGTAATTTACTTATTCAGGCAAGGGCCAAAAAATGGCAAAACCATCCCCCAAAAACACCTATTATTGCCGCGGGTAGTACGGGCAGTATTCCAGCGACTGCAGACTTACTGTCCATTGTAGCTAAACTACCCAAAGGGTCTGTAGTATTACCGGGGCTTGATAGAGCAATTTCTCCAGACATGTGGAGTTTGCTAGAGCCTTCACACCCACAGTTCGGCTTTAGACAATTACTTCTACATTTGGATGTAAAGCCAGTAAAAGTAAAAAACTGGATAGAAAACTCAAGCTCCAAAATATTTCAGAAGGAAAGGGTGAAGTTAGTAAGTGCGGCACTAAGGCCGGCAATAACCACTAGTAATTGGTCTAAAATCAAGAATATAAAAAGTTCTGCATTAACTGGTTTAACCCGTATTGACTGCGTAGACTCTGATGAAGAAGCAGGCGTAATTGCATTAATAATGCGTAATGCACTGACACAAGGTAATACCAACCGCAATGCAGCTTTAGTTACTCCTGATAGAGAGCTGGCGCGTAGAGTTGCTTCGGCTCTAACGCGCTGGGATCTCGAAGTTGATGACAGTGGCGGCGTTCCTTTAGCAAATACCCCTGAAGGCACCTATTTCCGGCTAATTATAAAGTTGATATTCCAGGAAGCTGCTCCATTACCATTCTTGTCAGCACTAAAACATCCGCTTGCTGCAGGGGGCTTAGCACCAGCTATATTTCGTAAGCATATTAGAGATTTAGAAATTGCATTTTTGAGAGGCCCCAGACGGAAGCCTAGCCTTGCCGCCTTAGCAAAATCTTCTAGGCTGTGGGCAAATAGTAACCCAGAATTATCTGATGCAACGGATGCACTACAAAATTTAGTTAAATATGCTGAACCATTCATCAAAGTGCTCTCTAGGCCTAGTCAAAATATCAGCAAAATCATTCATGAGCATATCCGGTTCGCTGAGCACATCGCCAAAACCGATACCTTATCTGGGCCAGAAAGACTTTGGTCAAGTAATAGTGGAGAATCACTTGCTAAATTTATAATGGATTTTATTGAGTCGAGTGAAATTCTGGGTAACATAAATCCAGCACATTATCCCTCATTAATTGATGCCCTTATGCATGGCTATACGGTTAGGCCTAAATATGGGGGACACCCTCGTCTTGCTATCCTAAGTCCCTTAGAGGCGCGTTTGCAACACTATGATATAATAATTTTAGGGGGACTAAATGAGGGTATCTGGCCATCATCTCCATCGGCCGACCCCTGGATGAGTCGACCGATGAGAGCTACCTTTGGTTTACCCCAACCTGAACGAAAGATAGGCTTGAGTGCTCATGACTTCTCTCAAGCAATAGGAACAGAAGAGGTTTATTTGACGCGTGCTGAAAGAGTAAATGGTTCTCCCTCAGTGGCAGCTCGCTGGCTCACACGTATAGAATTTGCTGCAACATCAATTGGACTTAATACTCAAGAAATAGAGGAAAAAGGTAAAAAATGGTTGGAATGGCATAGGGCTCTTAACCTAGTATTACCTCAAAAGAAAAATTTACTACTAGATTCAGAAAAAAAACCACCGCGCCCTAAACCACCTGTTGAAGTAAGGCCAAGAAGGTTATCAGTAACAGATATAGAACAATGGATGCGTGACCCCTATTCTATATATGCCCGCCATATCCTTAAGCTCTCACGACTAAAACCTATTGATGAGGAACCTAACAACGCCGAATTCGGATCACTCATACACTCCACCCTCGAAAAATTTTTAAATCGCCACCCTTCAGGACCTCTACCTCCAAACTCTTACGAAAAATTACTTTCTACAGGAAAAGAAGTATTTTCTCCAATTATAGAAATGCCTGCTGTATGGGCTTTTTGGTGGCCTAGATTTGAAAGAATCGCTGGATGGATCATTAAGACCGAGTTATTAAACCGAAAAAACATTAAAAGGGTTTTTACTGAAACAAAAGGTAATCATATTATAAAGAATCTAACACATGGTAATTTTGAGATAGTTGCAAAAGCAGATCGTATAGAACAGCTCAATGACGGCACTTTAAAAATTATAGATTATAAAACCGGATCCATCCCCAATGATAAAGAAATTTTTGCTGGTTTTTCGCCGCAGCTACCTTTAGAGGCTGTGATTGCCATAAATGGCGGATTTTATGACTTGCCAGCAGCAAAAGTAAGTAAATTAGAGTTTTGGAAAATTACTGGAGGACAAACAGATGGAAAAATACATTCGATAGGCTCAAACAAATCCAACTCTGTTGGAACTGAAGAAATATTATTAAAAGCGCAAAAAGGGCTAATAGAACTTATCACTGCCTTTGACAACCCCGAAACGCCTTATGAAAGTCGTCCTCGCGTCGATTATGCTCCAAAATACTCTGATTATGAACATCTTGCCCGAATTAAAGAATGGTCAATAATTAGTCTAGACAGCGAAGACTAGTACGAATTATGAAAACAAATATTGAGCCACTATATAAATTAACAGAGGCCAACCAACATCGAGCTGCCAACCCTCAGACAAGTGCCTGGGTTTCTGCCTCGGCTGGTTCTGGAAAGACTAAAGTACTTACGGACCGAGTCTTGAACCTTTTACTCAGTGGCGTATCCCCTCAACGGATACTCTGTCTCACTTTTACAAAAGCAGCAGCAGCAGAGATGGCACAGAGAATTAACTCTGAGCTAGGAAGTTGGGCCGTCTCTAATTCTAACGACCTGGAAAGTAAGTTAATAATTCTTACTCAAGGCTCAGTTAATTTGTCACAGATGAACCTTGCACGTCGGCTTCTAGCCCAAGTGCTAGAGGTTCCTG
>JAQWSA010000136.1 GCA_029243445.1 Alphaproteobacteria bacterium | reverse complement strand
GATAAAGCAATCGATCTACCAAGCTTTCGTCATCCAATGCAGTGTGCGTATGTATTAGGACCTGAAAGAGGAAGTTTATCACCAAAATTGATGTCACATTGTAAATATGTAGTACAAATTCCCACAAAATTTTGTGTAAATGTTGGAATAGCTGCCGCTATAATTATGTATGACCGAAAACTAACCATTAGTAGGTTTTCAGATAGACCAGTAGGCACAGGTGGACCAACGGAATCTTTAGCAACACATAAGTTCGGGGATCCGGTTATAAGAAATAATTGTTAATATTATAATACACATAGTTTCTAATCATTTTAAAATAAATGATTTTATTACTATCCCTCTTGGCAAGACTCGTTTGGCTTTGATAATAAAATCTATGATTATATATAAATTCATACGTTCTGTACTAATAGCTTCGGTTATTATTGCACCCACCATAATACTTACAGATTTCCCAGTTGTTGCTCAGGAAGTAAAGGAGATAGGCCAATTCGGGGACTGGAAGGCCTATATTCGTAGTGATAAGAACGAACGTTTTTGCTACATTGTATCAAAACCAAAAGAAGCCAGCCTCCGGTCAAGAAGGGGGGATATATTTCTAATGGTTTGGCACAGACCAGCCAAAAAAGAATTTGATGTAGTTCAAGTGGATGCAGGATATACCTTTAAAAAAGATAAAAATGGAAAGCAATCCAATGTTAAAATTCAAGTTGGCAAAGATATCTGGACACTATTTACAGACAGAAAAAATGCCTGGACTTACCCGGGAGATGACGACACCCAAATAGTTAAAGCAATGCGTAAGGGCATGAAGTTAACAGTAAAAGGTATATCCAGCCGAAATAACCCTACGACAGATAAATATTCCTTAAAAGGTGTTACTGCTGCTTACCGAGCTATAAACAAAGCTTGTAAACGTTCTTAAAACTTTATTTAAATTCTGTTTATAGCTGTTGCTATAAACAGTCAGGCAGCTTATCTCACTATCTATGCCTTTAAAAACCAATACATCAGAGCTAAAGGAATGTTCAATAGATCAACGCCCAAACCTCATAGGTATGGGTCGAAAGGAAATGGAATTGGCTTTAACGGAAATAGGGGAACCTAAATTTCGTTCCAGTCAGCTTTTTCAGTGGGTCTATAATCGTGGTGTTACTGACTTCAATGACATGACTAATATGACAAAGCTACTGCGTCGTAAACTTGAAAGTCGTTTCAAAATATCAAGACCCCTAATATCTCGAAATCTAGATTCATTCGATGGAACACATAAATGGTTAATAAAGTTATCCGATGGCAATGAAATTGAAACGGTACATATTCCAGAAGATGACCGCGGGACCTTGTGCGTTTCCAGTCAAATCGGCTGCACCTTAAACTGTAAGTTTTGTCATACAGGAACACAGAGGTTAGTAAGAAACCTTAGTCCTATGGAAATTATTGAACAAATAATGGTTGCTCGTGATCACCTTAGTGAATGGCCTAGCGCTAATAAACCCAGCATTTATGAGCGTCGTCTTTCAAATATTGTTATGATGGGCATGGGAGAACCACTGTATAATTACGATAACGTTGCTGCCGCTTTAAAGATTATTATGGATGGAGAGGGAATAGCTATTTCCCGACGCCGCATTACTTTATCGACAGCAGGTGTCGTTCCATTAATTCGGCAGTGTGGAGAAGAACTTGGAGTTGGCTTAGCCGTTTCATTACATGCAGTTAGAGATGAGTTACGGGATCAAATTGTTCCCATTAACCGCAAATATCCTTTATCTGAATTACTTTCTGCTTGCAGAGAATACCCTGGCGTGCGTAATTCTCGTCGCATCACATTCGAATACGTGATGCTAAAAAATGTAAATGATAGCCTTGCGGATGCTCGGGAACTAGTGCGCATCATCTCAGGTATACCTGCAAAAGTTAATTTGATACCATTTAACCCTTGGCCTGGCTCACCATACGAACGCTCAAGCAACCAAACGATAGAGAATTTTGCGGAAATTGTTAGAAATGCCGGCTACCCTTCACCAGTACGTACACCACGGGGTGAAGATATTATGGCTGCTTGCGGTCAACTCAAGTCAGATAGTGAGCGAGAGAAAAAAACGAATCCGTAGTATATATAATCGAAGTCCAGAAATTATGTTAAGCTTGCCTAACAAATTTCTAGCACTATACTCGCCTTACAAATTAAAACCGTGAAATTATTATGAATAGTAAAGTTAAAAAAATAGTCTTAGCGTATTCGGGCGGTCTCGATACATCGGTCATTCTAAAATGGTTACAGGAAACATATAAGTGTGAAGTAGTAACTTTTACTGCTGATATTGGACAAGGTGAAGAGGTAGAGCCAGCGCGGTCTAAAGCAGAAATGCTTGGGGTAAAAGAAGTTTTTATTGAAGACCTAAGAGAAGAATTTGTGCGAGACTTTGTATACCCAATGTTTAGGGCGAACGCTCTTTACGAAGGTATTTATCTTCTTGGTACGTCAATAGCCCGACCACTAATCGCTAAACGGCAAATAGAGATTGCCTATGAAACCGGTGCTAATGCTGTATCTCACGGAGCAACGGGTAAAGGCAATGATCAGGTGCGATTTGAACTGGGTTATTACGCCCTTAACCCAGATATAACCATTATAGCACCATGGCGTGAATGGGACCTTACATCTCGTTCTAAATTAATTGAATACGCCGAGTCTCATCAGATCCAAATTTCGAAAGACAAGAGAGGGGAAGCACCCTTTTCGGTAGATGCCAACCTTTTACATATTTCTGCCGAAGGTAAAGCACTTGAGGATCCGTGGTATGAGCCTGATGAGATAATATACTCAAGAACATTATCCCCAGAAATGGCCCCAAACGAGCCAACTTATATTGAAATTGATTTTAAAAACGGTGATGCTGTTACAATCAATGATCAACCCTTATCTCCAGCAGAACTACTTACCCGTCTTAACGAGCTGGGTGGCTCCAATGGAATTGGTCGGGTGGACCTTGTCGAGAATCGGTTCGTTGGAATGAAATCACGCGGCATATATGAGACACCTGGCGGAACTATACTTCACGCAGCGCATCGCGGAATTGAGTCTATAACTCTTGATAGAGAAGCTATGCATCTCAAAGACGAGCTCATGCCTCGATACGCCAAGCTAGTTTATAACGGCTTTTGGTTCTCACCGGAACGTGAAATGCTGCAAGCCCTCATTGATAAGAGCCAGGAAAATGTATCGGGTAAAGTTCGCCTAAAACTCTACAAAGGAAATGTGGACGTGGTAGGTAGAAAGTCACACAATAGCTTATATTCGCTAGACCACGTCACTTTTGAAGATGATAGTGTTTATGATCAGAGAGACGCCCAAGGTTTTATTAAATTACAGGCACTAAGGCTTCGTATTAAAAAGGCTTTAAGCAATCCAGAATAAATTTTTATTAGTATACTGGCATTTAAGATGTAGATCGTGTTAGATCAGATTATAATGATTGAAAATACTAATGATGAAGAATCATCTGTCGATCCAATTGCCAAGATTATTCTTGTACACTTAAACAAAACGGAATCAGATAGATCGTTTTCTCCACAACAACTAGCACAAGTAGTTGCTGATGAACGGCGCCGGCCAAAAGACCCGCCTGATCTATGGAGGCGATATCTACCTTCAGTAAAACAACAGGCACTTTTTCTCTCACGTACCGGAAAGCTTATAATACTACGCAAAGGAAAACCTGTGGACGGCCGAGCAGCAAAAGGTGTTATTCGTTATAAAAAATGTGATTAACTTTTTATAGTATTTAAAAGATTAAATAGTACTCCATTTTGGAGGTTCAATCTTACTTTGCCGGCAAGCAGCAGTAACAGTATTTGCCAAAAGGCAGGCTATGGTCATTGGCCCAACTCCGCCAGGCACTGGAGTAATGGCACTAACAACATCAATTACATTATTAAAATCTACATCTCCTACAAGACCCATTTTTTCGGGGTTATCTTGAGTAGGCATAGGTATGCGGTTAATGCCAACGTCTATCACCGTAGCGCCAGGTTTAATCCAATCTACTTTTACTAACCTTGGCTGACCTATTGCAGATACAACAATGTCAGCCCTTCGACATATTTCTTTTAAAGATTTAGTTCTAGAATGAGCTATGGTTACTGTACAATTTGCCTTAGTAAGTAATTGCAACATAGGCTTCCCAACTATATTTGAACGCCCCAACACCACCGCTTCCAACCCAGACAAATCCCCCAATCTATCCTCTAATAACATTATACATCCAAGGGGGGTACACGGTATCAACGCGGCATTAGAATCACTTATTTTTCCGGTCGCTAAGCGGCCAGTGTTAACAACATGAAAACCATCTACATCTTTAGCAGGGTCAATTGAATCAATCACTACAGCCGGGTTTATCTGATTGGGTAAGGGTAATTGAACAAGAATTCCATGTACCAGGGGATCATCGTTTAATTCGGCAATAAGCTTTAACAAACCTTCCTGCGATGTATCCACATCTAGTCGATGATCCACAGCAGTAATCCCAGCCTCTTTTGCTGCAAGGCCTTTATTGCGCACATATATATGACTTGCCGGGTCATTACCAACTAAGATCACAGCAAGTGAAGGTTTCAATCCTTTTTCAGATTTTATATTACCAACCGCATTAGCTATTCGTTTCCTGAATGATTCGGCAAAAGCCTTACCATCAATGATTTTATCATCTAAGCTGGCCTCTATATTTTTCATGAAACACCTCTCTTCTAAAGCCCACTGCATAATGTTTTAAGCATCTAGCACAGAGAAAATAAACAAGTCATCTACTGCTATCCCATTTATCTTAATTCGGAAATTACAAATGAAGGCATCTATCCGTAAATTAAATTATTTCGTATCAACGACCTAATTAATTCTAAAGCTAGAAGCAGAATGACTGGAGAAAGGTCTATTCCACCAATTGCAGGAACAATAGATCTAATGCGTTTCAACAAAGGTTCGGTAATACGAAAAAGAAAATCACAAACAATATAAACAAACTGGTTCGAAGTATTAACCACTTTAAATTGCACCAACCAAGTCAGTATAACTGAAATGACAACAGCAAAAATATAGTAGCTAATAATTGTGTTTAGAAGTTGCCATATAGCATCCATCACATAACGGTATCCTAAATTATAATTTTTCAGTCAATATACTATAGTAACAAGTAGATTAACTGGGTATTAGTGTTACTGTCTAGTAATGTAGAAAGTTTAATTAAAGGAGTTTTGGTTGATTATTGTTAAGGGTAGATAATAAGAGGCCTTCTTATTGTAATTGACATCTAGACACCAACATCCTTTATGTGGTGAGGTTAAAGTTTTATTGAAGTAACTATCGTGTGGGGCAGTAGCTCAGTTGGGAGAGCACCAGCTTCGCAAGTTGGGGGTCGGCGGTTCGATCCCGCTCTGCTCCACCAATTACTCTTTAGAAATATTTCACCTTAAAATGATACAAATTAACTATCTACATAATTATATATTATCATGATTTTTAGTCTCATTCTTAATACAAAAGTGCGGATATAAAATTGAAACGCCAGTTACACTTAAATTTATTTATACAATCACGAGGCCATCACGAAGCAGCATGGAATCACCCTGATGCATCATCAAGGTTACTTACAGATGTTAGTTATTATCAGGGTCTGGCTCAAAGAGCAGAAGAGGGATTGTTTGATTCTATTTTCTTTGCTGATGCTCTTTCTCTCTCAGCAGATCAGGCTCGATCTGGTCGTCTTTGGCTTG
>JAQWSA010000135.1 GCA_029243445.1 Alphaproteobacteria bacterium | reverse complement strand
CATATCTTTATATAACGCACCTAGCGATACAGCTCTAGTAATAAATATATTTTAAAAGTCTTCCTTATTTTCTCCAGTGTGTCCAGAGCATAGGTAGGTAATTATGCTTTTAAATACGTTTTTTATAAAGTTTATTGATGGCTTGATACAAACAGCTTATTCCTAGGAAGTGCTCATTATAGTATGATTATATCTGTGACTAGGTATGGATTTTAATAAAAAAATACTTTGATTTGTAATATGATAAATAATTATCTAAAGATATAGCGTGTTAATAAATATACGTGTCATAATAACTAATGCTTACGGCTATATTATTTAGGGTAACTCATTTTAGTATTTTCTGTGAGTGTTACTTATTAAAACAAAATAAAGAGGATAAAAAGTGTCGGATGACCTGTTCCGAGAAGTAGACGAGGAAGTTCGCCAAGAGCGTTATATAAAGATATGGAAGCGTTATGGTATCTATATTATCGCCCTGGTAGTAACAATTATTTTGATAACGGTTGGAATAGTTGTTTGGCGTGATTTGCAGCGCAGTGCTCTTGAGTCTAATAGTGAAGGATTAATTTCTGCAATTGCGGCTAGTAGTGATCGCCAAAATGAAGCATTGGAGCAATTAAAAGTATTAGGGGATGGTGCAAGCCAGGGTTATCGCTTGCTTGCGCAGCTGCGTGAAGGTGCCATCCTTTCTAAAATGGGAGATATAGCAGGAGCCGTAAAAATCTATGATAATATTGCTTTGGATAATAGTCAGGATAAAATTTATCGTGATCTGGCGAGTGTGCTGGCTGTAAGCCATGGTATGTCAAAAATGAGTCTCGGAGAAGTTGAAGACCGCATGGCTACTATTATAGGTGAAACCAATCCATGGCGCTATTCCGCCCGTGAATTAGTGGCCACTGCCATTATGGTGTCAGGAAATAAAAAGCGTGCCATTAAAGAATTTAAGCCACTTGTAGAAGATACAAAAGCACCAGCAGGCGTTCGTGCTCGAGCTGCTGAAATGCTTGTTATATTAGAATAAGATAATATGCGTAAAATTAGTGTTAAGAATATGAGTGGGCCCGCTAAAAGAATATTAAGTATAATTCTTTTTTCTTTGTTAATTAGTGGCTGCGGTCAGGTTAATAGTCTATTTGATAGAAACAAAGAATCTGGACTGCAGGGGTCTAGAATTCCAGTATTAATGACAAATAAAACCCCGCGTATTGACAAAAATCTATCTAGCCTAGAGGTGAAAATACCGAAACCAGTAATTAATCAATCATGGTCTCAACAGGGTGGAAAGCCTAATCATGTTTTGCATCATTTAGCTTTGGGTGATGTGCCACGTTTAGTTTGGTCTAAAAAAGTAGGCGCTCGTTCAACTAAAAATACTCCTATACTTTCTGGTCCTGTTATTAGTAATAAAATTATTTATACGATGGACTCTGAATCTACTGTGTCGGCCCATAGTACTAAAAATGGAGTGCTTTTATGGCGCACTGAAATTGCTCCAGCAAAAGAAAGTGATGGTAGTTGGGGTGGAGGATTAGCTGTTAATGCTGGTTCTGTTTATGTTGCGACTGGCTTTGCAGAAGTTTTAGCGCTAGCAGGTGATACTGGCGAAGAGATATGGCGTACTAGAGTCTCTGGGCCAATGCGCGCTGCACCTACAGTTCTTAATGGCCGAGTATTTGTGATTACAAAAGATAACCAGTTGTTTGCTTTGAGTGCTGCAGGAGGTAAATCTCTGTGGTCTCACACTGGGTTTGAGGAAATGGCCGGTTTGATAGGTTCGGCTAGCCCGGCCGTAGATGGTGATATTGTAATTGCACCATATTCTTCTGGTGAAATTTATGCATTGCGTGCCGAAAATGGACGTCAACTTTGGGATGAAAATCTTACTGCTATTCGTCGTGCTGATGCAGTATCTGCTCTTGCAGACATTCGGGGAAGGCCTGTCATAAATAAGGGGAGGGTTTACGCAATTAGTCATTCTGGACGCATGGTTGCAATTGATTTGAAGACAGGAAGACGCGTATGGGAAGTTTCACTAGGGGGGGTTAATCAACCTTGGGTTAGTGGTCAATTTATTTTTTTGATCACTAGCGATGCTAAAGTTGTTTGTCTGACTGCTAAAGATGGGCGTATTAAGTGGATTAAGCCAATTAGTCTTTTTGAGAAGCCTAAAGATAAGAAGGGCAGAATAAGTTGGTCTGGTCCAATTTTAGCCGGAGATCGGCTAATACTATCTGGTAGCAATGGTAAGGTTTTATATTTATCACCCTATACTGGAAAAATTCTTTTGGAAAGTAAGATGCCTGATGCAGTTTCTCGTTCGCCAATTGTAGTTAATAAAACACTATTCTTTTTTACAGATAAGGCTCGTTTAGTAGCTTTCCGCTAAATCGGTTTTGGTAAATCATATGAAACCAAATATAGTAATTGTAGGTAGGCCTAATGTGGGAAAATCTACCCTGTTTAATCGTCTGGTAGGAAAGCGCGATGCTATTGTTGATGACCAACCCGGGGTCACTCGTGATCGAAGGGAGGGAAATGGTAAAATTGGTGATATAAACTTTATAGCTATTGATACGGCAGGGCTGGAAGATGCTTTCGATGATAGTTTATCTGCCCGTATGCGTCGACAAACTGAAATAGCTATAGATGATGCAGATATAGTTATATTAGTTGTTGATGCCAGAGCCGGGGTAACACCAGTAGATAAACACTTTGCAAACTGGTTGAGAACGTTATCACTTCCAATTATTTTACTTGCCAATAAGTGTGAAGGCATTAGAGCTACGCCTGGTGTATATGATTTTTATAGCTTGGGTCTTGGCGATCCAATTCCGGTTTCTGCAGAACATGGAACTGGGATTAACCTTTTATACGAAGCTGTTGCAGAATCTTTGTCTGACAGAAGTCAAACTATCATAGAAGATAATTACGTTGAACAAAAAAGAGGACCTTTACGTCTGGCAATAGTTGGACGGCCTAATGTAGGAAAATCAACCTTAGTTAATGCTTTAATTGGTCAAGAACGTTTACTTACCGGGCCTGAAGCTGGTGTTACTAGAGATTCAATAACTGTTGAGTGGCATTACAAAGATCATAAAATTGCTTTAGTTGATACTGCTGGTCTTAGGCGTAAATCTCGGGTATTTAAAAAATTAGAGGAGTTGTCTGTTCAAGATGCTCGTAGGGCAATACAGTACGCAGAAGTAGTAGCTCTTATTATTGATGGAGAACACATTCTTGAACGTCAGGACTTAACAATTGGAAGGCATGTAATTGAAGAAGGACGTTCCTTAGTTTTGGTAATAAACAAATGGGATATTATTTCGGATAAGGGTGCTGCTCTAAACTCTTTACGCGATAGACTTGATAAATCATTTCCACAAGCAGCCGGAATTACTACGGTTAAATTATCTGCTCTGACGGGAAAAAATATTGATACACTAATGCCAGCAGTACTCAAAAGTTATGAAACTTGGAACCGCAGAGTGTCTACTGCACAATTAAATAATTGGTTGGCTGGAGTATTAGAGCGTCATCCGCCCCCCCTTGCTTCAAACAAACGCCGTATTCGTTTACGTTACGTTACTCAACCCAAAGCTCGGCCACCTACATTTGCTATATTTGGCAATCGACCGGAGGATTTGCCGGATAGCTATGTACGTTATTTAGAGAATTCACTCAGGGATGAGTTTAACTTGGCTGGAACCCCAATCCGTATTAATATGCGAAAAGGTAAAAATCCATATAATAATTAAATTAAATTAATTATTTCTCCGTTGCGTATACAATTAGGTGATGCTAATTCCACAAATGCATCTGTGACGTTATCTGCCGATTTTATTGTGTTAGGGTTTTCACCAGGAAAAGCAGTGCTGCGCATTTCTGTTCTAGTTGGACCAGGGTTGACTACATTGACCTTAACGCTGGTATTTTCTAGCTCTGATGCCCAAACTTTAGCCATTGTTTCTAATGCTGATTTAGTTATTGCATAAGCCCCCCAGTAAGCCCTTGGTTTTTTCGCTGCTGTACTGGAAACAAATATGGCTCTGCCTGAATCAGAAAGTTTTAACAGTGGCTCTACCACACGCATTAAATGCCAATTAGCATGTAAATTAGTATTAAAAACGTTATGCCAAGTTTTAGAATCATATTGAATCAAAGGTGTCATACTACCCAGCACCGCTGCATTAGCCACAAATATATCTAGTTTTCCAAAACGTTCGTACAATGGTGGTCCCATATTATCAACACGATCAAATTCATTTAAATCACAGGGAATCAGCGTTGCCGATCCTCCATATTTTTTTATTTCATCATCTACTTTTTCAAGTCCGCTTACAGTTCTTGCAAGGAGTATGACGTGGGCTCCTTCTTTGGCAAAGTGTTTTGCAATCGCCGCACCAATACCTCGTGATGCACCAGTTATTAATGCCACCCTATTCTGTAATGCTCCGCTATCCATTATTGAAAGCCATTTTACGCTAGTTCAGCTAGTAATGACATTTGTGACATCGCACTACCATCGTCTAAGTCTGTTAATGGTATAGGATATTCACCCGTAAAGCAGGCATCACAAAATTGTGGAGAGTCACTACAACGATTTGTTTCTCCCATTGCCCTGTACAATCCATCAATTGTTACGAAGGCCAGGGAATCAGCCTCAATTTGTTGTTTTATACCTTCAACATCAAAGTTAGCTGCTAATAGTTGACTTTTCTCTGGAGTATCGATCCCATAAAAACACGAATGCATAGTTGGTGGGCTAGAAATTCTCATATGTACTTCCTCAGCACCAGCCTGGCGCACCATTTCAACAATTTTTCTTGAGGTAGTGCCACGAACAATACTGTCGTCCACAAGTATAACTCTTTTTCCTTTTAGTTGTTGACGGTTTGCATTGTGTTTGAGTTTAACGCCAAGGTTACGTATTTCATCGGTAGGTTCAATAAATGTTCGGCCGACATAATGGTTTCTAATCAGTCCCAATTCGAACGGTAAGCTGGACTCTTGAGCGAAACCAATTGCTGCAGGTACGCCGCTATCCGGTACTGGTATTACTATATCAGCGCTTACGGAACTTTCTCTTGCTAATTCTGCTCCAATAGCCTTGCGTGCTTCGTATACATTATGTCCATCAATATTTGAATCAGGCCGAGCAAAATAGATATACTCAAAGATACAAGGCCTTTTAGAAGTCTGAGAAAATGGTTTGTGAGAATGTAATCCGTTCTCATCAATTATTATAATTTCTCCTGGCTCTACGTCACGAATAAATTCGGCACCAATAATATCTAAAGCACAAGTTTCAGAACAGATAATCCAAGAATCACCTAGTTTTCCTATTGTTAACGGTCTTACTCCTACAGGATCTCTTGCTCCTATTAGTTTGCGACGAGACAAAGCTATCAATGAATAAGCTCCCTGCACCTCACGCAGCGTTTCGACTACTCGGTCAAGAAGGTGTTCACCAGAACTTGTTGCGATTAGGTGCTGAAACACTTCTGTATCTGATGTTGATTGAAATAAAGAGCCTTGGTTTACTAGATCTTTATGCAATAGGCGGGCATTAGTCAGATTTCCATTATGGGCTAATGCCAGACCGCCAAAGCTATAATCCGCATATAAAGGTTGTACATTACGCAAAACTGTTTCACCAGTTGTTGAATAACGAACATGACCAATTGCGAAGTTACCGCGTAAAGTATCAATTACTTCCTTTTGACTAAATATTTCTCCTACTAGGCCCAGAGCTCTATGAGGATAAAAATGACTGCCATCAAAAGATACAATTCCGGCCGCTTCTTGACCACGATGCTGTAATGCATGAAGGCCTAGTGCAGTTAACGCAGCTGCGTCGTCTGAACCATAGATACCAAATACCCCACATTCATCGTGGAATTTATCATCATCTATGGATGAAAGTGGATGCGTAATTGATTTTCCATTCATTTATTTTTTTCGAACAATTTATCCGCCTCCCGACGTTGACGCTCATTATATCCTTCACTTGTTTTAGCTGAAGGTAATTTAGGCGGCTGAGAAAGAAGCTCTTTAGATTCTTTAACAGAATTAAGCGTTTTAGCTTGATCACGAATTTTTTCTAGATGTTCACTAGCTGAACCTACAATCTCTTTTGGTAGTATTTCTGCTGCCAATAAAGCGGAGGATTCAACCAACGGCAGAGTACGCGATTCCATTATCCATTTAGGGGGTGTGTCTTGCCAAATATTATTTGTGAAGAGGTAACTAATAGCAATTATTATAATAGCTACGCCAATGCCTGTTATTAAACCAAATGAACGATCTAGGGTATTAAGTCTCCCTGATCTTACCCACCTACTCAACATTTGACTACTTAACATTAGGATGGTTAACGCAACGATAAATAAAATTAATCCACCCACAAGATCAGCTAGCCAGATGGTTTCTATATATTGTCGGGAATAGCCACTAACTATAGTGTAGCCAAATATAGTTATTGCAATAGCGCCTGCCCAAGATAGCACGAATAACCCAGCTCGAACGAAACCTAATATTAAGCCTGTTAATCCGCCAAAGATTATTATAGCTACAATAGCTATGTCGAAAGGAGATATGGTTAATATATTCAATTCAATGAGCCATTGTATTGGAGGTGTTATCGGATCCTTCGAATATTTTTAAAAGATCTTTTAGACTTGCCATTGTGTTAATATTTATGACTGTTTCAGACGTCTTCTTTTTTACTCGGTTAGGTAATGATTCGGGTATTAAAGCACACTCAAAACCAAGTTTTTCTGCCTCTTTAAGCCTCACTTCGGTTTGCTTTACTCCACGAATTTCACCACCTAGCCCAATTTCTCCGAAAACTACTATTCGTGAAGGTAATAGTTGACCTGAAAATGCTGAAATGAGCGCAGCAGCAACTGCTAGATCTGCAGCCGGTTCTGATATTCGTAGTCCACCTGCAACATTTAAATAAACATCTGACGAACTCAGGTTTAGACCACAGCGAGTTTGTAATACTGCGAGGATCATAGCTAAGCGTCCATTATCCCATCCTACCACTGAACGTCGTGCTGTACCAAAACTAGTAGGTGCGACCAGGGCTTGAATTTCGACTAGTAAAGGACGAGTTCCCTCAATACCTGCAAATACTACAGTTCCATTAACATTATCACTATGTCCGGTAAGAAATAATTCAGATGGGTTGGAAACCTCTGCCAACCCGACACCTGTCATTTCAAATACACCTATTTCATCGGTTGGGCCGTAACGATTTTTAACTGCCCTAAGTAAACGAAATTCATGCCCTCGTTCACCTTCAAAATAGAGAACTGTATCTACCATATGTTCAAGAACTCTTGGACCAGCAATAGACCCATCTTTTGTAACGTGACCAACTAATATTAGAGTTAAATGACGGCGTTTTGCCAATCTTATCAGTTCTTGTGCAGATGTACGTACTTGAGCCACTGTTCCAGGAGATGAATCTAAAGTATCAACATACATTGTTTGAATTGAATCAATTACAACCACCTCGGGGGCATCTGGTGCATCAAGAGTTAATATAATATCACGTACATTAGTTGCTGCTGCTAATTCGACAGGAGCATTAGATAGACCTAGTCTCTCAGCTCTTATGCGAACTTGATCTATGGCTTCTTCTCCAGATATATAAGCTACTTTATTACCAGAATTAGCAAGGGCTGACATTGCTTGTAGTAATAATGTTGATTTACCTATTCCTGGATCTCCTCCCAAAAGTATAGCCGAACCAGTAACTAATCCTCCCCCACACACTCGATCAAATTCCAAAACACCGGTTTTTATGCTTTTTTTATGTTTTTCATCGCCTTCTAGCGGTGAGAATATAATCTGGTTACCACCTGTACCAGAAATACCTTTTGGTACTGTTTCAGTCCAGTTTTCTTCACTTAGACTGTTCCAAGTACTGCAATCATCGCATTTACCGACCCATTTACGGTGTTTAGCACCGCATTGTTGACAGATATATTGATTAACTACCCTTGCCATAATTAGCCAACTACACTTGTTTCTATCGGCCCAGAAGGAAAACCATTAATAAATTGTTCAACAACGCTATTACCAGAATTATTAATTTCGTTAACGGGGCCGTGCCATATTATTTTACCTTCATGAATCATAGCAATTTTATCAGCTATTCTTCTGGCACTAGACATGTCGTGTGTAATTGTAAGCGCTGTTGCACCTAATTCACGTACATTTTTGATAATCAAATTATCAATTATGCTGGCCATGATAGGATCGAGCCCTGTCGTTGGTTCATCAAAAAATATTACTTCTGGTTTAGTGGCTATTGCTCTGGCTAAACCAACACGTTTTTTCATCCCTCCCGATAGTTCTGCAGGGTATAATTTCCCGATCTCAGGGCTTAAACCTACTTGTGCCATAGATTCTTTAGCCTTCTCATAAGCTAAATTTCTATCTAATCCATCTAGTTGGATCAGACCAAAAGTAATATTCTCCCATATAGGTAAACTGTCAAATAAAGCTGCTCCTTGAAATAGTACACCAAATTTACGATTGAATTCTCCTCGTTGCTTATCATTTAAAGATAAGACATTTTTACCTTTAATACGAACTTCACCTGAATCAGGGTCATGCAAGCCAATAATGTTTTTTATTAAAACCGATTTACCACTTCCAGATGTACCTATAATTGCGAGCGATTCTCCTTTTTCGATAGATAAATTTATACCTCGAAGCACTTTCTTGTTACCGAAAGACTTATACAAATCCATAGTTTCTATTATGGGGGATTTGGTTTTAGTAATCATTTTATAAAAAATGCCGCTGTTATAATAAAATTAAATAATAACAATAAGATAGATGAAGAAACTACTGCGTTTGTAGTAGCTCTTCCTACGCCCTGAGACCCACCTGTTGAATGATATCCATGATAGCTTCCCATAATAGCTATAATAAAACCAAAGACTATCGCTTTGACTATACCAGATATAAAACCAACAAATTCAAGGTTATCCCATGTGTTTCGAAGGTAGATTACCGGATCAAAACCAAACTCATAAATTGATACTAGAAACCCGCCCATTACTCCAATTATATCGGTAATTAAAACAAGTATAGGTAGCATAATCACAGAGGCTATAATTCTTGGTACAATAAGAAATTTATAAGGGTTCGTTGATAGAGTTATCAGAGCGTCAATTTGTTCAGTAACTCGCATTGTACCGATTTCGGCGGCAATAGAAGCCCCAATGCGTCCCGCAACAATCAAACCAGCTAAAACTGGCCCTAGTTCTCTAGTTATGCCCCACACAACAACATTAGAAATCGTATTTTCATCAGAAAAACCAAATCCACTAAAACTTTGTAAGGCTAAAACCATTCCAGTAAAAATAGCTGTCAATCCGACGACTGGTAAAGAATAAAAACCTATTTCAATTAGCTGTTGCCTAATTATTCTAGGATAAAAAGGAGGACTAAAGCAGTGAATTAGACTAACCCCGGTAAATATTCCGATCCGGCCTGTTGTGGTCAGAGAATTTAGAAAAAAGCGGCCCAGTGAACGAATTAATTTCATAGTGTACTATCTGCACCTTTATAAATTCGGTGATGGCGTTGTCCAAGTCGGGTTAGTATTTCGTATCCTATAGTGCCCGAAACATCAGCTAAATCATCGGCGCTAATATTATTACCAATAAGTTCTACATATATCCCTGGTTTAGCTTCGGGTACTTGAGTTACATCGATAGTAAGTAAATCCATTGAAACACGTCCAACTATCGGTGCCGCCTTGCCATTTATAAATGTAGTGGCAAGAAATCTAGTATCCTTTTTACTTAATTGGCCTGAGGCTCGTAAATAGCCATCGGCATAACCAATTGCTAAAGTAGCAATCTTAGTTGGTTGATTAATTTTATGTGTAGCTCCATAACCAACTGTTGAGGGGTGATCAACGTTTCGAACTTGAATTATTTGTGCGTATAAATGCACTACTTTTCTCATTGTATATTGAGAACTCTCTGTTGCCTTTAACCCATAAATTGAGGCACCAGAACGGATCATATCTAAATGATAATCAGGTCCAAGTGCGCAACCGGCAGAGTTAGCAAGGCTTGAGCGTACAGGACCAGTAATTTCTGAGAGTTGCTGCACTAAGGTATTAAAAAGTAATAATTGTTGTTTGTTAGTAGATGATTTTATATCATCTGCACATGACAGATGACTCATTATTACTTCTATTTCTAATCCATTTAACATATTTACGTTTGAACATAGCTCTGACACATCGTTTATACTAAGGCCTAGCCTGGACATACCAGTATCTATATGTAGGTAGGCCGCTTTACAGGGTATATTATTCTTCTTTAAGGACTTCCATGTATTTATTTGTGACAGGCTATTAAGGGTAGGAGTTAATTGATTTTCAATAAACAACCGCTCACTATTAGCAGTTGGCCCATTAAGTATAACTATTTCTGAATTTGGTATAGCGGATCGCAGTCTTACTCCTTCATCTATAGTTGCGACAAAAAATGTTTTACAACCTACTGAAGTCAAGGTTTTGGCTATCACAGAAGCACCTAGGCCATAAGCATCGGATTTTATAGATACACCTATCTCAGTGTCTGGAGCTAGAGCTTGAACATAGTTATAATTATATATGATAGCTTCCAGGTCTATAACTAGAACTGAACTGACACCAGGTGGGATCTTAGTGTCATCTAGGTTCACTTTTAATACCGGTCTTCAGGTGTTCGTTCGTCAAGTGCTAGGTCAGAGAACTGGGTGTAATCACCATTAAAACGTAAGTGCGCTGTACCAATCGGCCCATGCCTCTGTTTTCCTACAATAACTTCAGCTTTATTACGGGATCGTTCAAGACGTTCTAATCTGCGGGCAAATTTCTCTTCGGTTTCATGTTCACGCTGTTCACGGGAATCACGGTCTAGATAATATTCTTCTCTATATAAAAACAAGACGACATCAGAATCTTGCTCGATAGAGCCAGATTCTCTCAAGTCTGATAATTGTGGTCTTTTTTCTTCTCTTTGCTCAACCGCGCGCGATAGTTGGCTTAGGGCTATTACTGGAACGTTTAGTTCTTTTGCAAGTGCCTTAAGAGATCGTGTTATGAGTGATACTTCCTGAACTCTATTTTCATTTCGAGACGCCGTAGGTGGATTAATTAATTGAAGATAGTCAACAATAATTACGCTTAGTCCTTGCTGGCGTTTAAGTCTACGAGCTCTTGTGCGGATCTGAGAAACTGTTAATGCTGGAGTGTCGTCTATAAAAAGTTTCAAAGTGTGAAGTGCCTGTGAAACAACAAAAACCCGATTATATTCTTCTTCGCTGACATCTCCTCTACGAATTGCATCAGAGCGCACATGTGCTTGCTCCGATATAATACGTGTTGCTAGCTGTTCTGCAGACATTTCCAAAGAAAAAA
>JAQWSA010000134.1 GCA_029243445.1 Alphaproteobacteria bacterium | reverse complement strand
ATCGAAGTTATGTTACAACCAAGAAAAGAAACATTAACTGAAGATCAGATAGACAACGTTATACAAAAAATTGTGCTGGCTATAACAAACAAAACAGGTGGTGTATTAAGAAGTTAGTTTTCCACATATGTGGAAAATATTAATCCATTTGTTGGGTAAAATTTCTTCATTTTATTATAATTAAGTAAAACTAATTTAAAAAATAATATTTTTTATGTAACAATTTATTAACTAATTGATTTTAATTAATAATTATTAGGAATTGTAAGTATAAATAAGTGCATGTTTTAAAGTTATTTAAAAAAAATAGTGTATATATTTCATAAACCATTTGTTTATTAATATTTATCCACATATTTATAAACAATAAATTTTCATAAACCGTCTCTATGGAGCTGTTTAATTTACTGGCATGACAAACCTAAAATATATCCGAAATTTTGCTATTATTGCCCATATAGACCATGGAAAATCGACTTTAGCAGATAGACTAATACAACATTGCGGAGGACTAAGCGCCCGCGAAATGAGCGAACAAGTACTTGACTCTATGGACCTTGAACGAGAGCGCGGAATTACTATTAAAGCTCAAACAGTTCGTTTGTCCTACAAAGCCCGTAATGGCAACACATACTCACTAAATTTAATGGATACCCCAGGACATGTCGATTTCTCTTACGAAGTATCCAGGTCTCTAGCAGCTTGCGAAGGTTCCCTTTTGATTGTCGATTCCAGCCAGGGGGTTGAAGCCCAGACCCTAGCAAATGCATATTTGGCAATAGACGCAGGTCACGAGATTGTAACAGTTCTTAATAAAATTGATTTACCAGCTTCTGAACCAGTAAAAGTAAGAGAACAGATAGAAGAAGTTATAGGACTAGATGCATCGAACGCTGTTGAGATATCAGCAAAGTCAGGAAAGGGTATAGAAGAGGCTCTCGAAGAGCTGGTATTATCTCTTCCACCCCCGGAGGGAGATTCCGATTCTCAGCTACAAGCACTTTTAGTTGATAGTTGGTACGACGCTTATCTAGGTGTTGTTGCATTGCTGCGCATAAAAAATGGACGCATTAGAAAAGGTCAAAAAATACGGATGATGGCTACTGAAAAGTCATACCAAATAGATCGAGTGGGGATTTTTACGCCTACTCAGACAGAAAAAGATTCACTCGAAGCAGGCGAAATAGGGTTTATTACCGCATCAATTCGTTCTGTTATTGACTGCCAAGTAGGTGACACCGTAACTGATGATCGAAACCCTGTGGATGAACCCTTAGCAGGCTTTAAACCCTCCGTTCCTGTCGTTTTTTGTTCTATTTTTCCTTCAGACTCAGCTCAATATGAAGATTTACGAGATAGCCTATCTAAACTGCATCTAAATGATGCCAGTTTTCACTTTGAGCCAGAGAGTAGTGCTGCGTTGGGACTTGGTTTTCGTTGTGGCTTTCTTGGTCTACTACATATGGAAATTGTCCAACAACGCTTAGAACGTGAATTCAAATTAGAACTGGTCGCCACAGCACCATCAGTAATTTATAAAATTCACTTAACTGACGAAACTACTATCGATTTACATAATCCATCCGATTTTCCAAACGTTACTAGAATAAAGGAAATACATGAACCATGGATAAAGGCTAGCATAATTGTTCCCGATGAGTATCTAGGGGCAGTTCTTCAACTTTGTACGGATCGAAGGGGGGAACAAATCGACTTAACCTATGTTGGTGCAAGAGCTATGGCCATTTATCGCTTGCCACTTAATGAAGTAGTATTTGATTTCTATGATCGCCTAAAGTCAATAAGTCGGGGCTATGCTAGTTTTGATTATGAAATTGAAAATTATCGAGCCAGTGAATTAGTCAAAGTAGATCTACTAATTAATGGTGAACCTGTCGATGCCTTGTCTATGATTGTTCACCGTAGTCAATCAGAAGCGCGAGGTCGCGCATTATGTTCCCGCTTAAAAGACCTTATACCACGTCAATTATTTAAGGTTGCTCTGCAAGCCGTAATTGGTGGAAAAGTAATTGCTAGAGAAACCGTTGGGGCAATGCGCAAGGACGTTACATCCAAATGTTACGGTGGTGACATCACTCGCAAACGAAAACTTTTAGAAAAACAGAAGGCAGGAAAAAAGCGTATGCGTCAGTATGGAAATGTTGAAATTCCACAGTCAGCATTTATTGCAGCACTAAGAATGGACGACAGTTAAGGTTACAATATGTTAGGAATTAGCAGCTACAGAGATTGTGCTAATTATTTCAATTTATAAATTATAAAAAAAATTAATAAACCCGGCACTAATACAACCAAGAATATCGGAGCAGTAAGAATAGTAGAAATAACAGGGTGCCATAACTCTGGTCCTATTATTGGTATGTGGCGGGCGATAGCGGCCTCAGCTAGAAGTAGGCTCTCTTTGTGAATGCTATACCAAACCTCTCCCGCTGAAGATAAAACCAAAGGACCAGAACCAGCCCAAATAATTATATCTCTAATGAAAAAGCCAATTCCTACAGCAACAAATATGCGCCCAGTTAATTTACACATACCCATTAGTAATAATCATCCAGTAAATTTCTATAATATTATTAATAATAGTTCTGACGTCATATATTATAAATATTCATTATTACAAAACCTTCTTCAATTAGAGTAAACCCTGTAATTATAAATATCACATAATTTAAGCCCCTATAACTATTGCAATAGAAAAATTGCTGCCTATTATCTGTTAAACTAACAAATTCTATTTTGATCATCGTAATACTGGTGATGGTTATTCAGGAGGGGTGGCCGAGTGGCTGAAGGCGCACGCTTGGAAAGCGTGTATACAGGCAACTGTATCGTGGGTTCGAATCCCACTCCCTCCGCCATAAATTTCCATTAAGTCGTTGAATAAATTAAAATGACTTTAAATTAGCCTACTATATTAATTTCAAAAGTTAACTTCAGCCCAGAGCTGTCATTAGATAACCACGCTCATGCTATTCCGCAGCATTAATGGAATAGGCGGGCAGGGGAAGTAGAGTTTTTCGGTGTTCGCAAGCGGTTTTGATACCCTCGTCCAAACGGATTCTCAAGTCAGTTAGTGATTATTGTTGTACAAATTATTGATTCAGACTTAACATTACAAAGTGGCAATAACATAAGGAGTTGAAAGATTATGACTACTGAACTTGAGATGCTAGCTTGGGTTTCTGGTTTAACAATTTTTATGTGGGTCCCTTACATTTTAGCTCATATTTCTAATGTTGGTTTAATGCCAGCTCTAACTTATGAATCTGATAATACCCCTTTAACCGGATGGGTGCTGAGAGCCAAACGAGCTCATTATAATGCGATTGAGAACCTTATACCATTCGCATCATTAGTAATTATTGCAAATTTAGCTAATGTTACGAATGAGGCGACAGTTTCAGCTACAATAGCCTACTTTTGGCTCCGCCTGGCACACTATACGGCTTATGTATCTGGATTACCTTTCGGCCGAACACTAACTTTTGCAGGTAGTTGGTTAGCCCAACTTTGTATTCTGTACCAAATTCTGGTCGTTTAAAACGATAAGGTTTTTAAAGCTCATTGCAGCAAACCAATCGAAACATGCGCCCTTCATAAGCTTATTTGTTTATTGAAGTAGGCTTATTCAGGGGAAGCAGTCAAAATCAAGTTTTTTTCTCTGGCCATTGATTTTATTAATAAAATAAAATCAATGGCCAGACAGAAGATTATGATTTACAGCAAACCACTTAGGTTATTAGTCAAAATTATTCTTTTTACCTTGCCGAACATAAGCAATAACATCTGATATGTGGCGTTCTCCGTGATGGCTACTATCAGCAGCAACCTGAGAAAACATTTGCATCGCTAAGCCAGCATCAAAATCATCAGTCATTCTTCTTTTCCAAGGGCGCCTAATTACCTGTGTGGTCATTCGACGCGTTGTCCTTGGCTGCGTCATAATCTGATCAGCGAGTTCATAAGCACGTTCAATTAATTTATCTTGTGGCACAACCTCATTTACCATGCCCCACTCGAGTGCTTGCTCAGCATTAATCGCTTCACCTGTTAGCAAAGCATAAGCAGCCCTCTTAGTTCCTAACAACTCCTGGAAACACACATTAATACCATCACCAGGTACTGACCCAATGTCATAATGCAAATCGTATATAACAGCATTTTCACTGCAGATAGTTAGATCACACATCAAACATAGTTCGGTATGAAAACCTGGACCATTAAGGACCCCAATAGTAGGAATTTCGAGGTCGTTTAAAAGAGAGTTGAGATTTACCCGACCATCCTTAAAAGCATATTCATAGGCCCAATAGTTAAGGTCTTCAGCCTCTATTTTAAATCCTTCTGGGTCTGGTTCCATCATAAATTCATCACCAGACCCCGTAAAAATCATAATTTCGTTTTTATTATCAGCCCCTATAGTCTTAAAAAGCTGTTGCACTGATTTATGGTTTTCCACACTCAACTTTATAGGGCCACCATTTGTATGTGCCCTAGCTAAAATCACGCCATCTTCTCTTCTCTCAAGAATATAGTTATCTTTAAAAACCTCTTTATAATCTTCGAACTGAGGTTCTTCTATAAACTTAACTAACGACATACTTCTCTCCCCTTCAAAATTAAGATGTTATAAAACTAAACGGCTCGTCAGATAAAAAGATGAAAAAATAACTACTTAATGATACATTCCATCCATATTAGTTAATTGTACTTCTTACAATTAACTACAATAGCACCAAAAGGGATAATTTAAAGACAATGTAATTATATAGGACTTATTAGATAATAATTAGAAAAACCAAAAACGGAATTAGGTAGTTAACCAGTACATCATATACTTCCCGACAAGATTATAGGCTGCCCATCTAAATACTGCATTTTAGCTTTAATTCCATAGACATTAGAAATATTCTCAGCGCTAAGAACAGTTTCAGGAACGCCGTCGGCATGAATCTTTCCTTCAGACATCAAAACCAATCGCGAACAATATTTAGCTGCTAAGTTGAGATCATGTAAAACAGCCACCACTCCGGTCTTAGAGGAAACCTGGTTTTTTAGTAACTGCATGATTTTTATTTGGTGACTTGGATCTAACCCAGTTACAGGTTCATCTGCCAAAAGTAGTGGTGCTTGACCTGCAAGACAGCGAGCTAACATAGTCAGGGTTCTTTCGCCCCCTGATAAGGATGTAACTTTTCTAAACTGTAAATCAGAAATTCCTGTAGAAGCCATAGATTCTGCAACTATATTACTAATAGAACCCTCTCGCTTTTTTGCATCATAGGTATGTGGCAAACAACCAAGTTCTACTATCTGCCTCACATTAACTGGCCAATAACAGGGAGCTCCCTGAGCAAGATAGCCCAGGTGTTTAGAAACATAATTTCTGGATAAAGTGTTGATGCCCAAATTATTTAAATAAACACCTCCCTCTATCGGTTTTACAATTCCCAAAAGGCTTTTTAGCAAGGTAGTTTTCCCTGCCCCGTTGGGACCAATTAGTCCAACTAATTCATCCGGTTGTATTTTTAAAGATATATTATTAATAATTTTTTTCTTATTTTTAGAGATCAGGATATTCCTAGCAGCGAGAAACGTCATCGTCCTTCTCTCCTCATTTTTATCACTAACACGAGAAAGAATGGGGCGCCAATAAGCGACGTTAATACACCTAATTGTAGCTCGGGACCCTGCGTTGCAAAACGTACTACTATATCAGCAGCTAATGTTAGAGCAGCGCCCCCTAAAGCGCAGGGTATTAATAAATATCCGGGACTATAACCCACAAAGGGCCTCAGTAAATGGGGAACTATAAGGCCAACAAATCCGACAACGCCAGCTACAGATACCGATGCACCAACAGCTAAGGCAATTCCTAGAACTATTCTCGTTTGTAAACTTTTAATATTAATACCCAATGAAAATGCAACATCCTCTCCCAAAGTAAGTGCATCTAAGCCCTTCCTAGTAGATAATAAAAAACAAGTCCCAATTACAATAAATGGCAGAGCCATAAATAAATGATTCATGCTACGATCAGTTAGGGAGCCCAAAAGCCAGAAAAAAACTTCAAACGCTGCAAATGGGTTCGGAGCCAAGTTGAGTGCTAATATCGTGAGAGCTCCAGCTACAGTATTTATAGCCACACCCGCAAGAATTATTGTAAGTATTGATGGATCCCGTCCAGCCAGAAAATAAAGCAGGCCAACGGAAAGACAAGCACCAATCATGCCTCCTACGGGTAAAGCAAAGCTATAAGTCATGGATAAGCCTGTATAAAAAACTATAACTGATCCAAGCGCAGCACAGCCCGATACACCAATTAAACCCGGTTCAGCCAGAGGGTTTCGCAATAAGCCCTGCAAAGCAGCGCCAGACATGCCTAGGGACGCCCCAACAGCCAGTGCTAGTATTGCACGTGGTAATCTAAGCTCCTGAAGAATTATAGCCGAAG
>JAQWSA010000133.1 GCA_029243445.1 Alphaproteobacteria bacterium | reverse complement strand
GCAATAAATGAATTTGATGATAGCAATCCCCCGCAAAAGGCAGCAGCTGGATAGCAATTAGTAAAAATATATTAGCCTTGCCTTTCCCTAGCCCTAATTTATGTTTAATAGCCTTTATATGGCTCTTTTTAGATCGATCGCCACAATTGGTAGTTGGACCATGGGAAGCCGGGCGCTTGGTTTTGTTCGTGATATTCTAATCGCAAGCATGCTTGGTGCAGGACAGGTTACAGATGCTTTTTTTGTGGCCCTTCAGCTACCTAATATTTTTCGCAGGCTATTTGCTGAGGGTGCATTTAATTCTGCTTTCATACCAATATTTACTGGGGAGTTAAATGATCACGGTCGTGTAAAAGCTCGAGAATTTTCAGGGCAAATATTAGGGTTTATGTTAGTTTTTTTAATTATAGTAAGTCTTTTGGCGGAAATATTTATGCCGGAAGTCATTAGCATAATAGCTGGTGGCTTTAGTGAAAATCCAAAAACATTTAATCTTGCTGTAGATTGTGCACGTTTAACTTTCCCCTATTTATTTTTTGTTTCTATCGCCGCGATGTTTAGTGGTATTCTTAATACTGATGAACGCTTTATTGCAGCTGCAGCAGCACCACTGTTATTGAATATCTTTTTACTAGCATCCCTTATAGGCATAGATATAGGGTGGTTTATTAAACCCGGCCAGACGCTAAGTTGGGCGGTTTTATTTGCTGGCATTGGGCAATTGTGTTGGTTATCGATTGCTTGTTTTCGGGCAGGCCTCTTACCCCGAATGCCACGACTAACACTTAGCCCCAAAGTACGTCGATTATTTGTACTTATGATGCCCGGTATACTTGGAGCGGGAGTTTACCAGATAAATGTTTTAGTAGGGGTTCGTTTAGCTACTGAGTTACCTGAGGGTTCTGTCTCATTTTTGTACTTTGCGGATAGAGTTAGTCAACTGCCACTGGGAGTTGTTGGAGCGGCGATTGGAGTGGCTTTATTACCCTTGCTAACACGGCAATTAAAATCTGGTGATGACCAGGGGGCGAGTGCTAGCCAAAACCGAGCAATTGAATATTCTTTACTATTAACGTTACCGGCTATGGCTGCATTGATAGTTTTACCTACTCCAATTATTGCTGTCCTATTTCAACGTGGGGAGTTTGGGGGTGATGCGACCGTTGCGACGGCGAACGCTTTAGTTGCATTTGCTTTAGGTATGCCAGCTTATGTATTGATCAAGGCTCTCGCACCTGGTTTTTTTGCTCGAGAGGATACTTCAACACCTGTTAAAATTGCTATCATCGCCTGTGTATTAAATGTTTTTTTGGCTATAATCTTAATGTCATTTTTGGCACATGTAGGTATAGCTCTGGCAACGGCAATATCAGCGTGGGTAAATGCTTCAGGGCTTGCTTTTTTGTTATACCGCCGGGGCATGCTCAACCCGGATAAGCGACTTTTTTTACGTGCGACTGGATCTTGTTTTGCCTCGATAGGTATGGCGTTAGTTCTATGGAAGGTTTCTAGTTGGTTGGTTTTTTGGCTTTCTCCTGGTTCTTATCAGGGAATTATTGCCTTGGCTTTTCTCGTTATAGTTGGGATTTTTGTTTATGCCCTACTCCTGCAAATTGTGGGTGTTATGCGTTGGAAAGAAATGCGCTCAATGTTCAGCAAGAAATGAAGTTAACTTGACGGCAGGCTTCTCTGAAGCGATAAGCAGCAGATATTAATAGCTATTTTACCTTAGGGGTTTAGTCTCCAAGGAGTAGATCATGATTCATCGTGTTTTTTCTGGAGTGCAGCCTACGGGTGACCTTCATCTGGGTAATTACCTTGGAGCTATCCGTAATTTTGTTAGTTTACAAGAAGAATCCGAATGCCTTTACTGTGTGGTTGATTTGCATGCTGTGACAGTTTGGCAGGAGCCTATGAAGTTAGCTGCAAATACTCGAGAAGTTGCGGCAGCATTTCTTGCCGCAGGCATTAATCCTTCAAATAGTATTATATTTAACCAAAGTCAGGTATCAGCCCACGCTGAACTCGCCTGGGTATTTAATTGTGTTTCCCGGGTTGGGTGGTTAAATCGAATGACCCAGTTTAAAGAAAAGGCCGGTAAACGTCGTGAAAATGCGTCAACTGGGCTATATGTTTATCCGAACTTAATGGCTGCAGATATTTTAGCGTATAAAGCTACCCATGTGCCGGTAGGAGAAGACCAAAAACAACATCTAGAGTTAACACGAGATATTGCGATTAAATTTAATAATGATTTTGGTGTGGACTTCTTTCCAATTGTAGAGCCATTGATTTTTGGTGAAGCTACTCGTGTCATGAGTTTACGTGATGGCACTAATAAAATGTCTAAGTCTGACTCTTCTGATTACTCGCGTATAAATCTTACAGATAGCCCAGATGTTATTGCTCAGAAAATTCGGAAAGCCAGAACCGACCCAGGCACTTTACCAGGGCCCAATGCTTTGATTAATGGCGGGAGTCAAATTGACCCTGTTCAAGAAAAGGCACGACCAGAAGCCTTTAATCTTTTGTCTATATATGCTGCTCTTTCAGAACAGTCGGTGGCGTCAGTGCTAGAGCAGTTCGAGGGATCACAGTTTAGCAGTTTCAAAAACAAACTTGCTGATTTATCGGTTGAGAAGCTAGGCCCTATTGGAAACGAGATGCAGAGGCTTATGGCTGATCCGAGCTATGTTGATAGTGTATTGCAAGATGGAGCGATGAGGGCTAATACTATTGCCGAGCCTATTCTCAAGGAAGCTCATAAAATTCTTGGGTTTTTAAGTCCTTAGGTTGCTTATTGAAGATTATTAAAGAAGTTATTATATATAAGTTAGGTTTTGAGTAGTTAGCTATGTCTTTATATCTAGACTAAAGATGTTATAATACTTTTTAGGTTTGGCTTTTTATAGTTATATGAAAACTGGCTCAGGAGAGGATAAGACGTGTTTATACAGACCGAAGAAACTCCAAACCCTGCGACTTTAAAATTTTTGCCAGGGAAAGAAGTAATTGCCACGGGTACTGCAGACTACCCTAATGTTGAGGCGGCTGCGGTTTCTCCCCTGGCCATCCGGTTATTTGGTGTGCCCAATGTTTCGGGAGTATTTTTAGGAGCAGACTTTATAACGGTCACAAAATCAGCTGATATTGATTGGCAAGTTTTGAAACCATCTGTCCTTGGTGCTATAATGGAACATTTTACCTCAGGAGAGCCGGTAATTAACGAGATTGTTGGTTCGGTGCACGCGAGCGTCGAAGGTGACAATGAAGATATAGTGTCACAGATAGTTGAGCTTCTAGATACTCGGGTTCGGCCAGCAGTTGCAATGGATGGCGGAGATATAGTGTTTCATGGCTTTGAAGAGGGTGTTGTCTACCTTCATATGCAGGGCGCGTGTTCAGGTTGTCCAAGCTCGACGGTTACGCTTAAAATGGGTATTGAAAACCTATTGCGTCACTACGTACCAGAGGTTCAAGAAGTACAAGCCGTTCCATAAGAAACGGCGTATTTAGGGAGGGGTATATGCAGATCGTTAGAAAACGATTTTGCTAAGCTCCTAAATTAAATCACGAATAGATGATTAACTAGGTAAGCTTAGAAATAAGACTTGTGATGGATAGATTGAAGAATTACCAGCTTGCAGCTGCAGGTTTTGCCGCTGTGATTGCTATAATAGTTTATGGAGCAGTGACTGCTTTTTCTACTGACCTTTATAAGGTAATAGAGAAAAAACCTGCTGATCACAGTATTGTTGTATCTAATACTCAGCAGCTACCTATAAGTAATATAGTCCTAATCGAAGAAGAAAAAATACCAATCAGGTTAGTTAATACAGTGGACGAGCTTAGGGGTAGGTTTAGCGCTGCATCTTTTGAACTTTGGGCAGTTCGCAATGGCAAACAAAGTGTTCCAAGATTATTTGCAGATACTCTTCCTGGGGACCTTGAGGTTTTGTCAGAGGTTACCGAGTTAAAACAAACATTTTTCAGAACCTTATTGCCGCTAATTTTAAAAGCTAATGAGGAAATTCTAGCGGATCGTTCAAAGCTAGAGCTGCTAAAAAGTACGATCGAAGCTCGCCAGGAGATAAATGAATTAGAAAAACAATGGTTGTATAATCTATCTAAAATTTACAATGTTACCTCAGGTAATATAACAGAATTACTCAATCGAGTTGACGCTATATCCCCAGCCCTTGCTCTTGCTCAATCAGCGCAGGAAAGTGGGTGGGGTCGATCAAGGTTTGCGTTAAAGGGAAATGCTTTGTTTGGTCAAAGGACTTGGGATGAGGGCTTTGGCATGGTGCCTAAGCGACGCAGTGGCAAATATGAGGTGAAATCATTTCCTTCTTTAATCGATAGTGTACGCAGCTATGCGCGAAACTTAAACATTCACCCTGCCTATAGAGATTTCCGACTTCTTCGTGCTGAAATGAGAGCAAAAAACATATTACTAAATCCTTATGATTTAGTTGGAACTTTGGAAGCCTATTCAGAACGACGTGATGTTTATGTTAAAACTATCAGAAAGATTTTACGGACTGATCGTTTAGAGGAGCTGGAAGCAACAAAGCTTGAAAGTAGATCAGTTAGGGTTAAAGGTAGGCACTCCTCACCCAGCTAGTAAGCAATATTTTTATAGTGCCTTGGGTACATAATATAACATACCAAACCATCGCCAATTTCCACTTGGAGTTGGTGCAGTGCAGTTTATCCGGGCTCTTCCTGGACTAAAACTATGGGCTAGACGAACTTCAATACGTGGTCCTAGTCGTTGCATTCTTAATTTACCTTGGTTACCTGAGTAGCAAGTTATGTCTTTAATATGTTCAGCGTCCTTTCTTAAAGTAAAACCAAATAGAGGAGGGTTTTCTTCCAATGTTGGGTTTAATGGAGATAAATCGGTATAATTTATTCCCAATACATTTGATATTAACTTAAATCTTTTTATACCGCCAAAATTCTCATTTAAAGCAAAACGAGGCATGTAATATTTATCTGAGGAGGCATTGAGAGCCCCAGAGTGTTGACCAAAGGCGTGTGTAAACCCAGCTTCTTTTATAATATTTTGAATGTTTGTGCTGGCTTCACCGAATGGATAAGCAAATAAAGTCGGTTTACCTCCAATCTCATCTTTAAACCGTGTATTTGATGTTTGAATGTCTTTTTTATTCCGAGTTGACTGGTTTGCCGACATATGCAGATGGGAAGCTGTTTGACTTCCAATAGTGACACCAGAAGCACGTAATTCACGGATTTGATCCCAGTTCATATATCCATCGAATTTGCGATCGATTGCATCTGTTGCAATAAATAATGTGAAAGGGAATTTTGCTCGTCTTAGGCGAGGCCACGCCTCTTTGTAAACTGATAAATATGCATCATCAATCGTAATCCCTATCGTTTTATCTGGAAGTGGTTGGTTTTCATTAATTGCTGAAAGAATAATAGGTATAGGAAGGACTGTGTAACCGCCGTCTTGAAGCTCTTCAATATGGGCCTCGAACTGGTCAATTCCAATATTTGTCGATGGGTACTTGCTTTCCCCAAACCGGTGGTACATCAGAACGACAGCTGATTCCCCCGCTTGTAATGATTGCAGGGTAGAAAGCATTATTAGAAAAGCACATCCAACTTTGGCAATAAGGCGATGAATATTAATTTTTAACACCAAACTATTTCTCCATCATACTTTTTTCTAAATCTTTATCATGAATAAGTGGGTAATTGCGAGTATCAAATAATTGATAGTGCCACCATTCATTACTATAAAAATCCCAACCAGCAGCCGTCATTACACCTAATAGAAAGAATCGATTGCGTTGCGCTTCCAGTGAAACATTAATTGAACCGTGGTGGGATAAATTTGTAAACTCATCAAATGAAGAGCCCATATCTAACAATTTACCAGATTTATCAGATAAGCTCAGGTCTATAGCAACTCCTCTACTGTGGGGCGAGCCGCTGGCGGGGTGAGCTAAAAAATCCGGGTCTGGCGTATGGTTCCATAGCATCCATTGAGCTTCTGTCGGGCGTAAGGAATCATAAATTTGTATTCGTAAATCAAATTGACTTACCAGTTCTATAGCTTTCTTAAGCTTTATTGCTGCCTCTTCGTGAAGATAACAATGCGATGAAGCATATATAGGTTTTCCTGTAAAATTTTGATTTGTAGCATAAGATAAACTTATATCAACGTCATATATATCAGGAGTTATTTCAATAATTGTCACTTAAACTCACTTTCTATTTGGCTATAATATTTTGTTAAGTAATGTTAGATAATAACTGTAATAATCCTAAGCAACACTTACAATACAGACTTTCAGAGCGGTATTTGTTGAAGAGGGGGTTTTCTATGGAAAAGGTCAAGCCACCAACTATATTGGCGGTTGATTCAGCTGGAGGAGCATGTTCTGCTGCTTTATTTGTTAATGGAGCTGTTTCTCGTCATGAATGGGTTGCAATCTCGCGCGGTCATGCTGAAATCTTAATGCCAATGGTTGCGTCAGTAATGACCGGTTCAAATTATTCTGACTTAGACGCGATTGCGGTTACAGTTGGACCGGGTTCTTACACGGGCTTAAGAATTGGTATATCCTTAGTTCGAGGACTTGCTTTAGCAGCTAAATTGAAAATTATAAGTGTTAGTAGCTTTAAGGCTATTGCTCGAGGGGCGATAGTTTTAGGCGCTG
>JAQWSA010000132.1 GCA_029243445.1 Alphaproteobacteria bacterium | reverse complement strand
CTCGGCAACGATTTCGTAGTCGTTGATGCTCGTAGCACGCCTTTTAGCGTAACAAAGGAAAGTGTATTAGCTATGGCTGACCGGCATACAGGACTTGGATTCGACCAACTAATTACCATAGAACCGTCAAATAACCCTAGAGCAGCCGCTTTTATGAGAATACACAATTCTGATGGAACCGAAGTTTCAGCCTGTGGCAACGCAACCCGATGCGTAGCTAGATTATTATTTGAACAAACAAAAGAATTAAAAATTACTTTAGAGACTTCAGCAGGATTAATATTGGCCACCCATTCCAAAGGCAATGCGGATAACTATCGAGTAGACATGGGAGTAGCACTTCATAATTGGTGGGAAATACCATTATCGGAAGAATGTGATACTGACCACTTACCTTTATCTTACAATAAATTAATAGACCCAATTGCCGTTAATGTTGGGAATCCTCATATAGTATTTTTCACTGAAGATTTAGAAAATGTTCCCTTACACCAATTAGGCCCTAAACTCGAACATCACGCATTATTTCCCGAACGCGTTAATATTGGTGTGGCACAAATAATTAATAAAAATCAACTACGTCTAAGGGTTTGGGAAAGAGGTGCTGGATTAACTCAAGCTTGTGGAACAGGTGCTTGTGCAGCTGCGGTAGCTGCAAATCGTAGAGGTTTGACTAACGAACTTGTGAAAGTAAACCTTGACGGAGGCGATTTAGATATCGAGTTACAACCAAACGGACGGGTATTTATGACTGGTCCTGCTTCTATCAGTTATACAGGTGAGTTCAATTACAATCTTTTTGATGGTAGTAAAAAATTGGATGCTCAAGGTGACTGATACTGAAATTATAACATTTGGCTGTCGTCTAAATAGTTATGAATCAGAAGTTATGCGAAAACATGCGAGAAGTGCAGGCCTATCAAATACAATCATTATTAATACATGCGCTGTAACAGCCGAAGCTGAGCGCCAAGCAAGACAGGCGATCCGACGCGCACGTCGTAAAAACCCTGATTCTCATATTATTGCTACAGGTTGCGCGGTACAAATATCTCCCGAAATCTACGCCGCAATGCCTGAAGTTAGTCAAGTTCTTGGAAATATAGAAAAACTAGAACTAGAATCATTTAAATCTGAATCAAAAGATAATTCTCGCGTAAAAGATATTATGACAGTACGGGAGACAGCAAACCATCTAATCGACGGGTTTGAAGGCAGGTCTAGAGCATTTATACAGATACAAAATGGATGTGACCATCGTTGTACATTCTGCGTTATTCCTTTCGGCCGAGGTAACTCTCGTAGCGTACCTATGGGAGAAATTTCTCAACAAGTTCAAAAACTAGTATCTAATGGATTCCAAGAAATTGTATTCACAGGAGTTGATATCACCTCATATGGAACAGATCTACCCGGAAGTCCAAGTTTAGGACAGATGGTACGCAGAGTTTTAGGAGCCAATAAAAATTTACCTAGACTTCGTTTAAGTTCGCTAGACCCATCTGAAGTTGATAATGATCTACTAGACCTTATAACTAAAGAACCAAGGTTAATGCCTCATCTTCATTTAAGTTTACAGGCAGGTGATAATCTCATTTTAAAGCGCATGAAAAGACGCCATAGTCGTGAACAGGCAATATCCTTCACAAGTAAGGTAAGAAAATTACGACCAGACATTATATTCGGAGCAGACTTCATTACTGGTTTTCCAACTGAATCGGATGCTATGTTTGAAAATACTCTGAATTTAGTAGAAGAATGTGGTCTGACATACTTACATGTTTTTCCTTACAGCCCTCGACCAGAAACACCGGCAGCGTTAATGCCACAAGTTGAACAACAAAAAATAAAAGATAGAGCAGAACTCCTCCGCTCCATTGGCGTCATGGCTTTGAATAAACATATTAATAATGAGGTTGGAATATCGCGTAGTGTATTAATTGAGCGTGATGGTTTCGGTCGAACAGAGCATTTTACACCTGTAAAAGTTTCTGGAGGAAAACCTGGACCAATTGTAGAAGTAAATATCGTTGGTCATTCAGATAATAAATTAGTTGGAATTATTCAAAAAAGCACAGCTTTATGAGTGAAAACAAAAAAAGATGGCTAAGCCGATTACGTAATGGGTTGGGAAAATCGTCCAATCGACTAGTTGATGGTATTAGTAGTATATTTTCTGATAAGCCTATAGACGCGGAGGCTCTAGAAGAGCTTGAAGACCTTCTGATTTCAGCTGATTTAGGAGTTGATACTGCTAAAAAGCTTATAGAAAAAATATCTAAACGTCGCTTTAGTGCTGACATCAATACTTCTGAAATTCGTAAGGCGCTAGCTAATGATATTGTAGAAATATTGGCCCCGGTCGCCCGGCCCTTAGATTTAATGACCAAACCATCAAAAGGGCCTCAGGTTATTCTGCTGGTTGGTACAAACGGCACTGGTAAGACAACTACAATTGGAAAACTAGCAAAAAGATTCAAAGAGGAAAACAAGTCTGTTGTATTGGCCGCAGGGGATACTTTTCGTGCAGCAGCTGTTGATCAATTAAAACTTTGGGGGGAACGAACAGATGCAGCCGTAATCTCCCAAAACACGGGTTCCGACCCTGCCGCAGTCGCTTACGAAGCTTTAGAATATGCAATAGCAAATAATAAAGACGTTCTCCTGATAGACACGGCAGGCCGTCTACACAATAAAGAAAACCTAATGAGTGAATTAGAAAAAGTAGTACGTGTATTGCGCAAAATTGATGAAGAAGTTCCCCAAGAAATTATATTAATTCTTGATGCTACTACTGGACAAAACGCTCACATACAGGTTGAAACGTTCAAGAAGTTAATTAATATTAGCGGATTGATTGTAACTAAACTGGATGGGTCAGCCAGAGGTGGAGTAATCGTTGCTTTGGCCGATCGTTTTTCTTTACCTATATTTGCCATAGGCGTTGGTGAAGAAGCAGATGACTTACGCCCTTTTACTGCACAAAATTTTGCAGATAGCTTGCTTGAATTACCAAGGTAGAATAAATCTTACTAATATATATAAACTAAAATTATTGATTGTCTATTATGAAGCCTTGGTTAAAATTATCTATAGAAACAGGACCATTAATAATATTTTTCATTATTAATGGTCGCGGTGGACTCCCTGAGTTTAGAGATCTTTGGCTAGCAAATAATACAGTTTTAAACAGCCAGCAATCCCTTTTCGAAGCAACTGGAGCTTTCATGGTTGCCACTGTTATAGCCCTTATAACTGGTTGGTTATTAGAGAAAAGACTGCCAACTATGCCACTAATTAGTGGTTTATTTATAATAATATTTGGAGGGTTAACTTTAATTCTTGCGGACGAAACTTTTATAAAATTCAAACCAACTCTAGTGAATAGCTTATTTGCACTTATTTTATTAGGTGGTCTAATTTTTAAACGCTCTTTACTAAAGCCGCTATTTGGATCAGCATTTCAACTTAAAGATAATGGTTGGAGAATATTAACTCTGAGATGGGGGTTATTTTTCATACTTCTAGCTGTTATTAATGAAGTGGTTTGGCGAAATTTTTCAACTGATTTCTGGGTTTCGTTCAAACTTTTCGGGGTTTTGCCTCTAACAGTTTTATTTGCAGCGGCGCAAACCCCTGTACTCCTGCGTGAACAAGATAAAACTAATAATGACATTAAAACATATAAAAAATAATTAGTTTTTTTATGTTTTAACATAATAAATTATGCATAAGTCAGTATTATAAAAGATACTATTTGAGGAAAAAATATGTCAGAGCTTTCATCAATTAAAGGTCAGGTTGCCGTCGTTTCTGGCGGTGCTGCCGGCATTGGCCTATCATGCGCTAAAAGGTTTGCAGCCGAGGGAGCTAAAGTAGCTATTATCGACCGAGATCAAAATTTAGGTGAAGCGGGTATTGCATACATCAACAATAATGGCGGCGAAGGAATTTTCGTAGCAGGAGACTGTACATCAGATACAGACATGGATAACGCTGTGGCCCTGATTAAAGAAAAGTGGGGACGACTGGATATATTGGTCAATTGCGCGGGCGGGTTTCATTCAGTCCCGCCACTTGAAGAGGTTGATGCTGCTGCCTGGCGTGCTGGGATAGACTGGAATCTATCAGGAGTCTATATGCCGATGCGTTCAGCCATCCCGGTAATGAAAAGCAATAAGTATGGCCGCATCGTAAACATAGGTTCAGCTTCTGGTCGAACTGGTGCCGCCATTGCCGCCGTTGACTATTCCGCAGCTAAAGCAGCTGTTGCTGGCCTATCGAGGCGCGCAGCTGTAGAGCTAGCGCCCTTCGGAATTACAGTGAATACTATATCTCCAGGAACAGTTATGACGCCACGTATAGCAGTATTACATAAAGAACGAATGGCAGCCATTGAAGCATCAATACCAGTTGGACGTCTTGGCTCATCAGAAGAAATCGCTCACGCTGTATGGTACCTAGCAACACCTGGTGCATCATTCACAACAGGGGCGACATTTGATATTAACGGCGGACAATGGATAGGCTAAACACTTAATGAAAAGCAGTTATCTTGACGGTAAATATTAAAAATTACTTATTATGTCTAGTAAACTCTAAAAGTTCCTTATTGGACTAGAAACGAGGATTTAAAGATGAAAGTATATTTTGCCCCTCAATCACGAGCAGTGCGCACAGTCTGGCTCCTAGAAGAAATTGGTTTAAACTATGAGCTCGAGCGGTTCACCCTTGGTCAGAAGGAAATGCGCGGTCCAGAATATGCTAAAGTTAATCCGAACGGGCGAGTGCCAACATTAATAGACGGTGACGTAACAATCTCAGAAAGCACGGCAATAGCTCAATATCTAGGCGCAAAATATGCACCAGAACTCACTTCCGGTCCCAAAGATAAAAACTTCGCAATGTATTTGCAGTGGTTGCACTATGCAGAAGGTATGATAATGCCTCCCATCAATAATTATGTAGTTGAAACAATCCTATTGAGCCCAGAGCGCAGAAATGATGAGATTGCTGCCCGCTCGATGAAGCTTCTTAACCGCACATTAGGCGCTGTTGAGTCACACATGCAAGGCCGCGACTTCATTTCAGGTAACTTTAATATTTGTGATACTATAACAGGCCACGCCGTTATTATATCACGCCGTTTAGGAGCTGATTTTACTAATTCTCCTAACCTCTCTGCTTATGCCGATCGACTTGAGGGTAGAGCAGCCTTCCAGGCCGCCGACTCTGCATGAAAGCTCGTGTAATTGATACTGGAACAAAGGAATTATTATGTTCTGTTGAAAATAATGTTGCAACCGTTTCCTTTAACCGATCTGAAAAACGTAATGCACTAGGCGATATTATAACTCCAGCGTTACGTAAAACCTTACTAATATTAGGAGCTGATAGTGATGTCCGTGTAATCGTTATTACAGGTGTCGGAAAAGCCTTTTGCGCAGGCGGCGATATAAAAGGTATGGGTAATAGAAGCAACATGTCTGATGATCGTTCGCTTGATGAAAAAATTGGGGATCTACGCCACCGTCAGAACACCCTAACGCTGCGTCTATATGAGCTACCAAAACCTACAATAGCCGCCCTTCCTGGAGCAGCTGCAGGCGCTGGTATGTCCATAGCACTAGCCTGTGATATACGCATAGGAACCAAAAACGCTTTCTACGCCTCAGGGTATGGCTTGGTAGGACTTTCAGGTGACTACGGAGGTTCCTGGCAACTCACAAAGCTTGTCGGGCCCGCAAAGGCAAAAGAAATATACTATACTGGCCGAAGGATACAAGCAGATGAAGCGTTACAACTTGGTCTTCTAAACGAAGTAGTTGAACAAGACTACTTACAAACACGTACAAAAGAACTAGCTACCCAGATAGCAAAAGGCCCACCGCTAGCTATCCGATACATGAAAGAGAATATAAATCAAGCTACGCAAGCCGACTTCAAGGAATGCCTAGACTGGGAAGCCGACAGATTAGTTAGAGTCGCCCAAACCGATGACCATAAAGAAGCTGTGAGGGCATTCATTGAAAAGCGAGAACCTATTTTCAAAGGGAATTAAAAAACTAAGAAATTATTTTTTTATATTGTTTAGTTTTAAGTCCACTGGATGTTCAGGATAGATTGCTTTTATGAAAATTACTATCAATGAAGCCTTAGAAAAAGTCATAAAAGTTCGTAAGGCAGGAAAATTTCAGGAAGCAGAAAATACGTTAACTGATCGATCAATAATTTACAATTGACTCCAAACACCATAACTCTGATCCGTATAGAAAAATTTGTAAACACTAATTAAAACCATTACAAATAATAACGTACGTAATTAAACTTGTGATTTCTCAATCAATATAATTGGAGATTAAAAATGGCAAAGACTTTAATGCGCAGACCTAAAAACAAAAAGAAAGATGGATCTTGGAGTGAAGTCAGAGAGGGTATGCGCATTGATTGGGATGTGCCTATAACGATGGATGATGGACTTGTTCTACGTGCCAATGTTTACAGACCAATTAAAAAAGGCACCTATCCAGTAATTTTATCTCATGGACCCTACGCAAAAGACCTTGCTGTTCAAGACGGATACCCGAGCGTTTGGGAACATTTTTCCGAAGATCATCCGGAAGCTATTGCGGGCTCAACAAACATTCATCAGAGTTGGGAGGTTGTAGATCCGGAACAGTGGGTACCCGATAACTATATTTGTATTCGTGTAGATTCCCGAGGAGCCGGCCGATCCCCAGGGTTCATTGATCATTGGTCACCCCGCGAGACAACGGATTTCAAAGATTGTATTGAATGGGCTGGAGAACAGTCCTGGTCAAATGGAAAAGTTGGTCTCGCCGGTATATCTTATTATGCTGTAAATCAGTGGCAGGTAGCTGCATTAAGACCTAAGCATCTAGCTGCAATGTGTGTGTGGGAAGGGTTTAGTGATTTTTACCGGGAGATGTCCCACCATGGAGGTATTCATACTACTTTCATTAGTAATTGGTATAATCTACAAATTAAAACAGTACAGCATGGGGTTGGAAAGCGTGGTCATAAAAGCCGAGTTACTGGAGAACTAGTAGCTGGACCAACAACCCTTTCGGATGAACAGCTGAAGAAAAATCGAACTAATTTGGGCCAAGATTACAAGTCGCACCCACTTGATGATCAATACTATTCTGCTCGAAATGCTGATTTTTCTAAAATAGAAGTACCGCTGCTGTCAGCTACAAGTTGGGCTGGTCAACCCTTACATCCGCGCGGAAACTATCTTGGTTATTTAGGGTCTGGTTCAAAGCAAAAGTGGTTAGAATGCCATGGCCTGGAGCATTGGACTCATTTTTACACTCCTTACGGCCGTGATCTTCAAAAACAATTTTTTGGTTACTTTCTGAAAGGTGAGAAAAACGGTTGGAATAAGAAGCCAAAAGTTATGCTAAATGTACGCCGACCGGGTGAAAAGTTTACTCCTCGTGGTGAAAGTGAATGGCCCATTAAACGCACCAAGTGGAGCAAGTTTTATTTAAACACAGAGAAGATGACTCTCGATAAAGGGAAAGATAAGAAAAATCATAAGTCTACATACAAGGGGATGAGTTCAGACGGTGTTACCTTCATGATGTCTCCTATGACAAGTGATTTTGAAATTTGTGGTCCCATTGCTACTAAATTATTTGTTTCTTCTGATACTATTGATGCAGATATGTTTTTAGTTCTGCGAATGTTTTCGCCAGACTTAACCGAAGTTACTTTTAAGGGTGCGGTTGATCCTCATACGCCCATTGCGCAGGGATGGCTGCGCGCCTCGCATCGAAAACTGGACAAGAAGAAGTCGAAACCTTATTGGCCTTGGCATACGCATGATGAAAAGCAACCACTTAAACCAGGTCAAATTTACGAACTAGATATTGATTTACATCCGACTGGAGTGGTTATACCAGCTGGGTATAGGTTGGCTCTTACGGTTCGTGGAAAAGACTATGTTTGGCCAGGTGCAAAATCACAGGATGAACAATTTACGTTATCAAACCTTGCTAAACCGATGACTGGTTGTGGTCCATTCCTCCATGAAGAGCCACGTGACAGGCCGAAAACTGTGTTTGATGGTAAAGTAACATTGCATACAGGTAAGGCTTATGGAGCCTGGCTTATGCTGCCTATTATTCCACCTAAATAATATTATAATTAGCCTAGAAAAATTAGTTAAGCATTAAAAATCAATTTATTTCTTATCTATAAGATATAAAGTCTAATTAACCGGGTTGGTAAAAGGCGGGTAGTCCGTAGTACCTATGATTGAGTGGTATTGATTAAGTGCCCACCGGACAGTTGGAAAAGCGATCTCGTCCCATGGAATATCGTTCCACCTAAATAGTTGAACTTCCAGAGACTCTTCTCCAGGTGCAATATCCTTTGATAACATTGAAGCTCTATAGATTAATTGAATCTGAGATAGTCGAGGAATATTATATATTGCTAATAAACGATTAATTGAAATCCTAGCCTGTGCCTCTTCCCAGGTTTCTCTTATAGCACCATCTTCAGATGACTCTTCCAGTTCAAGATAACCTGCTGGTAAAGTCCAAAGCCCAATCTGCGGTTCAATTGCCCGCCTACATAACAGTATATAATCTTCTGAATTAACGCTTTCATCATTCCATGTAGCAACCGCACCAACAACAACGACAGGGTTTTTATACCAGATAAAATCGCATTCCCGACACACTAAACGTTCACGGTTATCTCCCTCAGGGATAGTAACATGAACAGGTCCCACAGAATCGGTATTACCAACAACTAATTTATCTTGATAAACTTTTGAATCATTATCTGTCATGCAGTAATTTTAACCTCCTGGTCTTTTGTAAAGTTACTATATCAAAGACCAGTTATAAAAAAAAACATATGATTATATGCACTAATATTATTCACTCAAATATTTAAGGCTTCCACCCCAGGTAATTTTTTACCTTCGAGCCACTCAAGAAATGCACCCCCGGCTCCTGAAACGTAGCTAAATTTAGCCGCAACGCCAGCATGGTTCAGTGCTGCAACTGTATCTCCTCCGCCAGCGATAGAAGTTATATAACCCTTATCAGTTATATCTGCTGTAAATTGAGCAAGAGCAACTGTTCCTAAATCAAAGGGTGAGAGCTCAAAGGCCCCCAGAGGCCCATTCCAAACTACTGTTTTAGAGTTTTTTACTGTTTCACATAAAAGTGAAATAGTTTTAGGACCAACATCTAAAATCATTTGGTCAGCTGGAACAGAGTTTATAGACACATTTGAATGAGCACTACCTTTCTCGAACTTCGTAGCTACAATTGCATCAATAGGCAGAATAATTTTACAGTTGAAATCATAAGCAGCAACCATAATCTCATTAGCAGTATTAGCCATATCATGCTCACAAAGTGACTTCCCAATTGATACTCCTCCAGCATTCAGAAAGGTATTAGCCATAGCCCCTCCTATTATTAAAGCATCAACTTTTTTTGATAAATTCTCTAATAAATCAATTTTTGTAGATATTTTAGCGCCTCCAACTATGGCGGTAAGCGGGCGATCAGGCTCCGACAAAATTTTGATCAACGCACTAAGTTCTTCCTGCATGAAACGACCAGCGGCACAAGGTAATAGTTGAGGAAGCCTTGATATAGAAGCGTGATAACGATGCGACGCTGAAAAAGCATCATTAATATAAACATCCCCTAGCTGGGCAAGGTCAGCTGCAAATTCTACATCATTTTTTTCTTCACCTGCGTGGAATCGAAGGTTTTCAAGAACAATAATACCCCCTTCAGCAAGTCCTTCGATAGCATCGCTGGCGTCCTCACCAATACATTCATCTACAAATATAACGGAACGCCCTAGACACTCGGCCAAGGCATCCGCTACAGGCCTTAATGTCAAAGATGGAACAACTTGACCATTAGGCCTTCCAAAATGAGACAAAATAGCTACTTTTGCACCCCTTTGAGTTAGATCGTTTATAGTTAATATCAAACGATCTAGTCTTGAAGTATCTGTGACTTTCCCTTCTTGCATCGGCACGTTTAAGTCTGCTCGAACTAAAACACGTTTTCCCAAAACATTAATATCATCTACTGTTCTAAAATTGATCATTGAGAGTATTTCATCATTTTTTTATTTGTATTGAATTACATTAGACATCGTAAAGGTTTAACGGAATTAATCTTCATTTACTTATATGTGCATATCTAAAGCAATATTTAGTAATAATTCATCATTGTCAGGAGCCGCTATTAAACCTAGTCCTATGGGTAGCCCTCCAACATGAGCCACAGGAAGACTAATTTGAGGTAGCCTAGCGAGAGGTGCCATAGAGTTATAACGTTCATTATTATTACGCAGACTATCATAAATTATTTCTGGGCTACATACGGGAGGCGGCAGAGCTGGAGCCGCCGGGACAGCAATTACTGCTCCATTTGCTAAAAATTCTTGTAAATAGTTTTCCATATTATTTCGTTTCAACTTCGCAAGCCTTATCTCCTCGGAGTCGATCT
>JAQWSA010000131.1 GCA_029243445.1 Alphaproteobacteria bacterium | reverse complement strand
GCTTTGAGCCAATCTAAAACTATCAATGATTTGACTCTCTTCATAAGCGATACGCATTCCTTTACCGCCACCTCCAGAAGAAGCCTTAATCATAACAGGATAGCCAATAGACGCTGCTACTTTTGCGGCTACTCTATGATTTTCAATAACACCATCATGTCCCGGCACAGTGCTTACACCAGCCTTATTTGCTAATTTTTTAGATTCAATCTTATCACCCATTACCGAGATAACTTCAGGTGGCGGTCCAATAAATGTAATGCCATTTTTTCTTAGCATAGTTGGGAATGAAGCATTTTCAGACAAAAAGCCATAGCCAGGGTGAACTGCTTCTGCGCCACTTTCTTTTGCAGCCTTAAGAATTTTGTTAGTATCTAAATAGCTTTCAATAGCCGGGGACGGCCCTATATATATTGCTTCATCGGCCTCTTCCACCGCCAGGGAATTTTGGTCAGCATCCGAATAGACTACAACTGTTGTGATTCCCATACGTTTGGCAGTTTTAATTACCCGACATGATATTTCACCTCTGTTAGCAATAAGTATTTTTTTAAACATATATCAATAAACTAATAAATAATTGAAAACCTAAAAGAAAAACATTAATTGTAAAAATTTTATTCATAAAATAATAGAGTTAAATTGAATTAAAGATAATATACTGTCCTATTAAATATCATAAATATAATGATCGAACGACATAATATAATTATTTTGCTAATAAAACTAAATAAAGCATAAATTCAATCTATTATATTTTTATAACATACCTATAGAGGAATATTGTCATGCTTCTTCCATGGATTTTCTAGCTTTTTATTCTCAAGTAGACGAAGTGATCGACAGAGCCTTCTACGCGTATTGCGAGGGAATATAACATCGTCAATAAACCCTTTCTGAGCTGCTACAAAGGGGTTGGCAAACCTATCTCGGTATTCTTCGGTTCTTGATTCAATTTTAATAGGATCATCCCTATCTTCGCGGTAAATAATTTCTACCGCACCCTTCGGTCCCATAACTGCTATCTCAGCAGTGGGCCACGCATAGTTTAAATCACCACGAATATGCTTAGATGACATAACATCATAAGCCCCACCGTATGCCTTTCGAGTTATAACCGTTATCTTTGGTACTGTAGCCTCAGCATAAGCAAATAATAGTTTGGCTCCATGTTTGATAATACCTCCATACTCTTGAGCAGTACCAGGTAAGAAACCTGGTACATCAACAAAGGTAATAATGGGTATATTAAAACAATCACAAAAGCGAACAAATCGAGCAGCTTTTTTTGATGAGTCAATATCCAGACAACCTGCCAAAACTAATGGCTGGTTAGCAACTACACCTACTGTTCGTCCCTCTAATCGAGCTAATCCAATAACTATATTAGCTGCATAATCTGACTGTATTTCAAAGAAATCCGAGTCATCAACTATTTTACTAATTAGTTCTTTAATATCATAAGGTTTGGTTGAGTCTTTTGGAACTAACGTATCAAGTGAAGGTTCCGCTCTATCAAATGGATCGTTGGTCGGCCAAATTGGCGGACTTTCTCTATTATTCGATGGTAAAAAATCAAAAAGTCTACGTAGTTGTTTCAAAGCATCAATATCATTTTCAAACGAACCATCTGCAACTCCAGATTTAGTATTATGAGTTGTAGCACCACCAAGTTCTTCGTGAGTTACTTCCTCATGAGTAACTGTTTTTACAACGTCTGGTCCAGTAACAAACATATAAGAAGTATCGCGCACCATAAAAATAAAATCTGTCATGGCAGGAGAATATACTGCTCCTCCAGCACACGGCCCCATGATAGCTGATATTTGTGGAATTACACCAGATGCATTTACGTTACGTTGGAAAACTTCTGCGTAACCAGCAAGTGATCCAACACCTTCTTGAATTCTAGCACCACCTGAGTCATTCAACCCTATTACTGGCGCCCCTACAATCATTGCTTTGTCCATAATTTTGCATATTTTACCAGCGTGTGATTCTGAAAGCGAGCCACCAAAAACTGTAAAATCTTGCGAAAAAAGAAATACAGTACGGCCGTTTATTGTTCCCCAACCTGTAACTACACCATCAGCAGGTATAGGTTTAATATCTCTAGTCAATTCATTAGGCTCTTGCTCAACAAACATATCCCATTCTTCAAAGGATCCATCATCAACCAATAACTCAATGCGCTCACGAGCTGTCAACTTGCCTTTTAAATGCTGGGCTTCAATACGTTTTTCACCACCACCAAGGCGTGCCCTAGCTCGCCTGGCCTCTAGTTCATTAAGAATATCTTGCATAATAATTAGTCCAAATATGGAATTTTACTAAATAACTGATAACAGTATGTTATAGATTCATACTAGTAATTTAAGTTTTTTGATATAACTCAATAAAAAGAGAAGCTGATTCTAGGTCCTTATGCACATTCTGTTGACGTATTTTTGTCTCTTCATCATGACCCCATTTTTCATTTTGCCATATTTCATCTACAAAACTTGCCTCAAAGGCTGACTTTACGTTTATTTTTCCTCTACAGAGGGCTAGTGCTATAACCAATGATCCACTAGCCATAGCAGCAGACCCTAAACTTGCCAATTCAAAAACACTATATTTCAGCAATAGGTTATGAAGCCCCTCAAGAGTATCTAATGGTTGTAAGACAGGTGATAAACTAGTTGTTACAGTTAAAGGTAAAGAATACTCTTCTTCAAGCCAGTCAATCAATGGCTGCCAGACCATTAATTGTTGCGAAACCAGAGAACTAGGGCCAGAGGATCTATAACAAACTAGATCTGTGTTTCCATAGGCAGCTATTTTATCAATATAAGCATTTGTATCTGGCTGTACCAAGTCAATAGTCGTAATTACCAATTGAGTTAAAGGCATTTCACTCAAAATAATCTTGTCAGTCTGCATAAGCCATTCTTCTAATATGGCTTCCGCTAAATATAAGTTTGGTATCTCTACTAAACTCCCTCTAGGTGTTTTTAGATGGTCTTTATCTAATAAAATAAAATATTTAGATTCTAATTCAGATTTAATCACGGCTGCATTTTTATAAAATTTTTTCATAATTTTCTAAATCAGGCCTTACTTGTGTCAAAATCAAGTATTTTCCAGCTCTCAGAACATTGATTTTTAAGTGGAGCAACAATTTCAATACGTTTGCCATTAATTGGATGAAAAAAGGTAATTGATCGTGCATGAAGGTGGAGCTTTTTGGGTAGCCCTTCTATATACGATTCTTTGCCTCCATATTTTCCATCTCCTACAATCGGCGTACCAAGTGCTTTGCAATGAGCACGAAGTTGGTGAGTTCTACCTGTCCTTGGAATTAACTTTAACCAAGAAATACTTTGACCCGCATTTGCCACGATAGAATATTGAGTGGTAGCAGTTTTCCCTAATTCAGGTGAGGGACGCATTTTCTCTCCTCCCTGCCCCGCCAATTTTAATAATGGAAGCTCTATAATTCCAGAACTAGGAAATGGCACCCCAACCACTAATGCCCAGTAATGCTTAGTCATTGTTTGTTGTCGAAACTGTGTAATTAGATTTCTCGCTGCATTATTATTTCTAGCCAACAATAATACGCCACTAGTATCCTTATCTAGTCGATGTACAAGGCGGGGACGTTCTAAGGCTGTAAAACGCAGGACATCAAGCATACCATCTAAGTGCTTTAAAGTTTTACTACCGCCCTGTACGGCTAGACCACTAGGTTTGTTAATTGCTATTATTGAATTATCACGAAATAATATCATATCGCGTAAGTTTTTAGCATCGACAGAACTTGTTCTATAGCTATTAGGAGCATTTTTTAAACTATGAGAATCTCTTGATGGTAACTTAATAGGTGGCAGTCTTACTGTCTGGCCCTGAATTAAACGCTGTCCTGGTTTGGCACGATGTCCATCTACTCTTATTTGGCCTGTACGCAACCATTTAGCTAATTGACCATATTTAATATCAGGTAATCTACGGCGCAACCATCTGTCTAGACGTATGTCTTCATCATCTTTATCTATTTCAAAAAAGCGAACAATTGGATTGTCTTCCTCAGTGGATTTACTCACGAGAATATCAACCGGCCAATTCGTAGCGCAACTGGTAATACCAAAACAGAAATAACAACAGTATCAACGATATTCGTTAACATTAGTAAGTGCTCTTCTCGTTAGTATAGTTCAAATAAATCATTTATTTATCCCTCAGATTTTTCCAATATGAAAGTCGTTTACTTATTTCAACTTCAAATCCACGTTCGGTAGGTTTATAATAAGTCTGTCGCTCAAGGCCATCTGGAAAATAATTTTGTCCTGAGAAACCTTCTTTTGTAGAATGATCATAAGAATATTCTTCCCCATAACCTATATCCTTCAATAACTGAGTGGGCGCATTTAGAATGTGCTTGGGAGGTATCAATGAACCATTACTTTTAGCTGACTCTAAAGAAGAGCCGAATGCTTTATAAACTGAATTAGATTTAGGGGAGGTTGCAAGATAAATAACACAATACGCTATTGCTAACTCACCTTCAGGACTACCTAGACGTTCATAAGATTGCCAGGAAGCCACTGCTTGTAGTAAAGCTTGAGGATCAGCCATTCCAATATCTTCAGCTGCACATCGAATTAAACGCCGGCAAATAAAGTATGGATCCTCTCCACCTTCTAGCATCCGTGCTAGCCAGTAAAGTGCCGCATCTACATCTGATCCCCTTATAGATTTATGTAATGCACTTATAAGGTTATAATGAGCTTCCCCGCTTTTATCATATATCAATGCTCTACTTTGTATTTTTTTAAACATACTAGGAACATCAAGTATTGGTTTTTCAGGTAATGTAAATAATTCTTCTACTAAATTGAGGACATACCTTCCATCACCATCGACCATTTTAATAAGTGCTTCACGAGCAGAATAGTCAATTGGTAATTTTCTTCCTCCAATAATTTCTGCTCTATTAATCAATTTCTCAAGACCACTTTCATCAATACGTTTTAAAATAAGCACTTGGCAACGTGATAATAGTGAAGAATTAATATGAAAAGATGGATTTTCAGTAGTAGCACCAACAAGAGTAACTGTACCATCCTCTACATATGATAAAAAACTATCTTGTTGTGCACGATTAAAACGGTGTATTTCATCTACGAATAATAGAGTTCGTAATCCATCTTTTTGTCGTAATTTAGCTCTTTCAAATACTTTGCGCAGATCTGCTACTCCTGAAAAAACAGCAGACAAAGGTTCATATACAAACTCATTTAAACCTGAAAGTAATTTCGCTATCGTTGTTTTGCCGCAGCCCGGAGGTCCCC
>JAQWSA010000130.1 GCA_029243445.1 Alphaproteobacteria bacterium | reverse complement strand
ATAGCGACCTCCGCATCTATATCCATAAAAATATATAATGATACTTTTAATTTTTTTCCTATTAACTAATGATCATCCTTCACAATCAAGTTACCATCTGTATCCAGATGCATACCAGTTTTGCTTGCTCTATCTAGAACCGACTGCGCCCATTCTACCTTGCCATTATCATCACCACCAACAACCGCAACCATATAGGCATGCTCGTTACCATCATTTCGAAAACCTCGCATTACTCCAGGGGGAACTGATATACAATCGAGTGGTCCTAAGCTAATTTCATTTTCACCTTCGTCACCCCAATAAATTATCCAGTTACCAGAAAATGGAATAAAAACTTCCACTGTTACGTGGTTATGCAAGGCAGCACCGCACCCAGGCTCGGCCCCTACGTAAGCGACGTTAAAGCCATGACTATCTGTAATTGAAGGACGTGTTTCTGGATCTTCTGAAACGCCAGGCCCAATAATACTAAATAATTCACGTTTATGTTCAGGTATTCGTGTATCAACAAACATCATTGGGTTTGGCTCTGTATCAGAAAACCGGGCAACCCGCTCACTCTCCATTTTGTTAGTTGAAATCTCTAATTTAGCCATTTTAGTTATCCTTTTATAAGACAAATATATATCTCTGATATAATTTTTATAAAATTACTATAGTTATAAAAACTATCTATTTGGTACAGAATTATAAATTTATTTATATTCCATCTATTTCTTTATTAACAACGGAACTCTTGACAACAAACGTTTGCACGGGGGAGACTTTAACATATTACGGGGGTCTTTATTAATATTGGAGTGTTTTTTTAATAAAGAGTTAATATAAACTTATAGGGGGACTAGTAAAATGACTTTAAAGCATTCACTTGGTAGCCTTGCCATTGCAGCTGGTATAGCAGTTGGAATGATTACAGGTAGTATAACAATAGCCTCAGCAGATAAATTTAATGTGAAACTTGCTTCTGGGCATCCACCAGGCTTTCACTATGTAAAGTTTTTTAAAGAATATTTTGCTCCAGAACTTAAAAGACGCGTTGAAGCTCGTACCGATCACACCATGTCTGTCACGGAGCTATACAGCGCCTCTGCAGTAAAAGTTACTGAAACCTTGGAGGGCCTTCAAAAAGGCGTAATTGATATTGGAGGAGGTTGCTATTGCTTTGAAGCTGCTAAACTTCCATTACACGCATTTCAAGTTTGGACACCTTTTGGTCCTTTCAGTCCCATCAAAAGTTTGGCGGTTGCGCGCGATGTATACAGCACAACGCCAGAGTTAATTGATGTTTTCGAGAAAAAGTTTAATCAAAAGCTTATTGGACTTATTGTACTAGATCCGTATGAAATCGTTGCACGCAAGCCATTACTTAAGCTTTCTGACTTAAAAGGATATAAGATTGGTGCTGCAGGAGCTAATCTAGCCTGGTTAAAAGGCACTGGAGCTGTTCCGGTGCAGACAAATGGAGCGATTGCTTATACCTCAATGCAAACTGGGGTCTTTGACGCAGTGGTTGCGTTCGCCAGTTTTGTTGAAGCAGCTAAGTTTTATGAAATGGCGCCACACTATATGAAAATAGGCATCGGCTCTGTAACATGGCTGTTTGTGCATATAAACCTCGACACATACAATAAGTTTCCACCTGAGATACGAAAAATCATAGATGAAATTGGTCGTGATTATGAAACAGTTATAGCTATGGACAAAGAAGAGTCGTATCTCCCAACACTGCAAAGAATGGCAGATAAAGGAACTACTATTCATGAGTTGTCCGCAGAAACAAAAGCTGAATGGGCAGAATCTTTAAAAGGTCTACCGGCTGCTAAAGCAAAAGAATTTGACGCAAAAGGATACCCTGCAACTGCTACTATAAAGCGTTCTTTAGCGTCAGCAGAAAGACATGGTCATGTTTGGCCAGTAAAATATAAATTAGACTAAGAATTTATATATAAGGCGGGGTTAACTTACCCCGCCTTTATTTTTGTTTCCAAAACTTAATGTAAAAACACTTAATCAAAACCAACAACAACAGACGGAGTAAGTTATGGTCTGGGTAGAACGCGCAAACTTGGCCGTAGCGAAATGGCTAATGGTATTTTCTGCCTTCTTAGCGTTTGGATTAAGTTTTTATATATTAGTGGCTGTAATAGCCCGTAATTTCAATCAACCCATACAAGGCACCTCAGAAGTAGTTACAGAGTTAATTGTAACCATAGTATTTTTGCAAATTTCATATTGTGTTTCTACTGGGGGTATGTTGCGTGCTGATTTTTTAATTAAATATTTTAATCCAAATACTAGGAAAATATTAAATATAATCGGCTATTCATTGGGTATTTTACTTTTTGCTACAGTTTTTATTGGTAATATTGAACCTGCCTACCAGTCCTGGATTACTGGCGAATTTGAAGGTGAAGGAGCGTTAAGAATGCCAACCTGGCCCGCTAGGTTTAGTCTTGTTGTTGGGTGTTCTTTAACAGGTTTCAGCTACGCACTTTTACTGATTAAAGAACTGCTTTCTTTAATTGGTATGAACCAATCTTCCACTGTAGAACTTGAAATATAGAATAAATAAAAGGCCCAACTAAATGTTTGATGCAAACATTACTCTTGTCGTTATTGGCCTGCTTTTACTTATGGTATTTGCTGGCATACATGTTGCAGTGGCACTTGGTGTTACTGCCATGACTGGATTATATTTAGTCTTTAAAGGAGACATAGCTCTCGTAACATTTATGGTAGGAAGCACTGGCTACGAAGCAATTAGAGCATATGTTTTTGCGGTTGTACCTCTTTTTATGCTTATGGGAGAATTCATATCTAGATCAGGAGCTGCCGCAGATCTTTACAACTCGATCAACAAAAATCTATCACGTATTCCTGGCCGACTAGCACATGCAACTGTTTTAGGAAATGCACTTTTCGCATTTGTTACAGGAACCAGTCTTGCCTCAGCAACTGCTTTTACTGCAATTGCATATCCCGAAATGAAAAGACACGGCTATAACCGCGGATTTGCCTTAGGTTCAATTGCTGGGTCCGCTTGCCTAGGGATGCTGATTCCCCCTAGTTTGTTTATGGTGGTGTGGGGAATATTAACAGAACAGTCTATAGGAATTCTATTTATTGCCGGTGTAGTCCCTGGTTTTCTACTCGCCGGTTTAATGTTATTTTATATTTTTATGGTTTCAATGGTTACACCCTCTATGGTTGGCGGTAGATCTGACCTCGGTAAATCTGATGCTATTCAAGAAAAAATGGATTCTGATGAAAAACCTCAATCGAAATTAGTTAGTTTTCTTGGTCTATTTGGAGTTATTTTTGGAGTGCTTGGAGGTATATGGGTAGGGTGGTTTACTCCTACAGAAGGAGCTGCTATCGGAGCTGTACTTGGTTTAATTCTGGGCATATGCAAAGGAATGCGATGGCCTGAAATCTACGAAGCTGTCCTTGCCGTTGCTAAAACATCAGTTCCTATTATGGTGCTCTTATTTGCTGCTCAGCTTTATGCCAGAGTACTGGCATTAGCAGGGGTAGGAACTGCTGTTCAGAATTTTTTCATAGGAACAGGGCTTGATCCCTGGCAAATACTCGCAGTAATGGTCATTATCTGGTTTGTAATGGGAATGCTGATCGACTCTGTGTCGATAATGCTACTAACCGTCCCAATTTTTGCGCCAATAGCAGTAGCCCTCGGCTATGACCCTGTTGCATTTGCACTTATTGGTATATTGGCGATTGAAGCAGGCATTCTTACCCCACCTTTTGGTCTCCTAGTATATGCTGTAAAAGCTGTATCACCAGATAAAGATGTTACATTGATGCAAATATTTATAGGCTCCACACCTTATTGGATTATGCTAATGCTAGTAATGATTGCCATTGCAAATGTTCCTGAGATTGCCACATGGCTTCCTTCCGTAGCTAGATAACAACTATTTGAGAAAAACCCATGGATTATAAAAACATAATTTTTGAAGTTACTGATAATATTGGCTTGATAACATTAAATCGCCCTGATGACGCAAACTCAATTAATAAACCTATGGTAGAAGAATTAGCTGATATTGCCATGAATTGCTATCGGGATGATTCAATACGTTCTGTAGTGTTAACTGGCTCCGGAAAAATGTTTTGTGGTGGTGGAGACCTTAAGGCCTTTGTAGAGCAAGGGGATGCTGTGTCCAATTATGTAGACCAAACAGCTACAGTTTTACATCAGTCAATATCTCGTTTTGCACGAATGGATTCCCCACTGGTAATTGCGGTTAACGGGGTTGCAGCAGGCGGTGGCTTTAGTCTCGCTCTAGCTGGTGACTACATAATAGCAGCAGATACTGCTAAATTTATTTCT
>JAQWSA010000129.1 GCA_029243445.1 Alphaproteobacteria bacterium | reverse complement strand
ATCGATGGGGTACTAGCAACCGTTCCACCTTCTCCCACACCTTTTGCCCCTAATGGGTTTGACAAGCTCGGCACTGGGCTAAATTCTACCTTTATATCAGGCATAGCATCAGCACGAGGCATACCATAATCCATAAAAGATCCAGCAAGTAATTGTCCAGTATTACGATCATAACAGAGATCCTCAAGCAAGGCTTGACCAACACCTTGAACCACTCCTCCATGAATTTGAGCCTGAGCTAGAAGTGGATTAATCACCGTGCCTATATCGTCAACTACACTGTACCTGTCAATTTTTACGGTGCCTGTCTCTGGATCAATCTCAACTTCAGAAATATGACAGCCATTCGGAAAACTAGGGACTTCTGCAGAAAATGCACCTACACCCTGCAAACCTATTCCAAGCTCTTCACTTGGTAAGTGGACAGGCATGAATGACATTTTTGCCACTTCTGTTAATGTCATACTCTTGTCTGTTCCAACAACCCTAAAGCTACCTTCATTAAATTCAATATCAGAGGCGTCTGCTTCCATAAAATGTGCAGCAAATTTTTTACCCTTTGAGATAACATCATCTGCTGCTGCCTGCAGAGCACTGCCTCCCACCATCATTGACCGAGAGGCGTAAGTACCACGTCCAATTGGAACTTCATCTGTATCAGCTTGGGTAAGTCGAATTGTTTGAAAAGGAACATTTAACCATTCTGATACCATCTGGGCGAAACTCGTTTCATGACCTTGGCCATGAGATAAAACACCAGACACTATTGTTATAGTACCACTTGGATCAAACCTGATTTCCATTCTTTCATTAAAGATGCCTGTATTATCAACATAATATACAATTCCACGACCTCTTTTTAAGCCTTTTGAATCAGAAAGCTTTTTACGTTCATCATACCCATTCCAATCAGATAGATCTTGGCACTTTTCTAAGGCTTTTACGTATTCACCTGTATCATAAGTCCAACCTGTAACTGTAGAATGAGGCATTGCTTTTGGGTCAATAAAATTTATTTTGCGAATCTCAGCACGGTCGATTCCAGTTTCCTTTGCAGCAAGATCTACTAACCTCTCCATAATATAAACAGCTTCCGGCCTTCCTGCTCCTCTATACGGTACTGTTGGGGCAGTATTTGTAAAAACTGCTTTATTAATAACATCAACCGCTGGAATATTATAAACCGTTGGTGCCAATTTAACCGCAAATAAAACAGGTATTGCTCCTGCTCCTTCTATGTAAGCTCCAACGTTATGCAGCCCCCACCAGCGTAACCCAATAAATTTTCCATTCTCATCAAGAGCTAACTCAGCATCAACCGTCTGATCACGACCATGATCATCACCCATAAGAGATTCGCTACGTGTCGCAATCCACTTAACAGGCCGCTCAACTTTTTTACATGCCCATGCCACAATAGCTTCTTCTGGATAAACATGCCCTTTCATGCCAAATCCACCGCCCACATCTCCTGCAACAACTCTTATCATACTCTCAGGCACATTAAGGTTTTGAGCAGAAAGGCCTTGCCTAATACCATGTACATTTTGAGTGCTAGTATAAAAATTAAGACGGCCGCTTCTACTATCAAACTCACCCAGACATCCTCTTGGCTCCATTGTCACAGCATCAATACGGTTATTATGAAGAGATAATTTAGTGATATGATGAGCGTTTTTAAAAGCACTTTCAGTTGCATCAGAATTTCCTAAACGTAGAGTAAAACTAATATTATTCTCTGCTTCATCATAGACCAGTGGTGAGCCATCTTTTACCGCATCTTCAGCCATCACTACAGCAGGCAATTCGGAATAATCTATGGATATTAGGTCCGCAGCATCACGCGCTTGGTCTTCACTTTCAGCTATAACTACAGCTACTCTTTCACCAACAAAACGAACTCGGTCAGCAGCCATAGGCATATGTAGTGTACGATAACCTGGAGGCCCTCCCATGTCTTCAGGCATCACTCCGCCAGTGGGCCCCATTCCATCATCTATATAGTCTTGGCCAATTAAAACTGCAATTACGCCGGGCATTTCTTCTGCAGCAGAAGTGTCTATTGAATTAATTTCTGCATGAGCATAGCTTGAATAAACAAACACTGCATAACTTTGACGGTGCAATGTCATGTCCGAAACATACCGCCCTCTACCTCTAAGAAAGCGCGGGTCTTCTTTTCTTTTAACTGATTGACCAATCCCAAATTGCATTAATTTTCCTCTTTTAGAAATAAGTTATTCCGTATATTAAGTTTTATTATTCAATTAGATAATATCCCAGTATAAATTTCACTACTATACTAACTATATAGATCGAAGACGTTCTGTTTCCTCTTGGTTTATTTCCATGTCTTCATTTATAACCACACCGTATGATTTTCTAGCTGCTTCTATGGATACATAACCGTCAATTACGTCGTTTCTGACTTTTTCAACGTCACGCTCTAGCGGAGAACCATAGCCACCGCCGCCGTCCGCAAGGTATAATATTTCATCCCCTAGTCCAAATTCTCCCCTATACATACCAACATATTTCACGGATGGGTCTTCATTATTCCAAACGTCATCATTATCTGAATAGACAACTATATCCCGAGCCCAACGAGATCTCCAGTTAGTATCGTCGGGTGCTGGTTTCAGAATACCTACATTCATTGGTCCAGCTTCACCACCTTCAAGCCCCCAACCAGGGGTTTTTGATTTTTTTACAATAGTTAAAGCCCCAAATTTATCTAGGAAACGAAAATTTCTTATTGTTCCAAGACCACCCCGATTACGACCAGGGCCTCCAGAATCTTGACGTAGACCAGATTCAGTCACCATGACTGGTAGTCGAGATTCAAGAACTTCAACCGGAACATTTTTTAGAGTGCACATCGATATATGATGAACAGCGTTCATGCCATCCATATCTGCCCGGGCACCCCAACCTACGCCAGAGTTTGTTTGATGCCATATCTGACGACCAGTATATGGCTCAACTCCATAAAAACCAGGGTCACCTAAGTCACCTCCTGAACCAGCTGGAATGTCTTGTGGCATGGCTTCTGCAAGCGCCTTATAAATAGTCTCAATTGCAATAACACTCGCCCAAATTGTAAAAACCGGAGCAGGATAGATTGCATGAAATAAGTTACCTTCTGGCGCGATAACTTCAATTGGCCTAAATTGACCGCCATTTGAAGCTTCATCAGGCGTCGTCAAGGACTTAAATACTATTCTACAGACAGAATGGGTCATACCAAAAGCAAGGTTTATTGGCCCTCGCACCCGATCACTAGACCCACTAAAATCAAATTTCATACCTTTATCACCGATTGTGACCTTCACATGGACCCTAACGAGTTTATCTAAATCTACCCCATCGTTATCCATCCAATTTTCAGCCTCCCAAGTACCCCTTGGCAGAACACTAAGAGCCTTGCGTGCCTGCTCTTCTCCTACATCAAGAAAGCGGTCTATAGCCGCCTCTACGGTTTTCTCTCCATATTTATCATATAATTCCTCTATTCTATCGCAACCAACTCGAAGACAAGCAATCTCAGCATTCATATCTCCCATTATTGTAATCGGAGCACGTGAGTTGGCTTTCATTATATTGAGAACTGCCTCATTTGGGACGCCTGCTTCCACGATTTTAATCCCTGGAATTAATAATCCTTCTTGATGAATTGTTGTGGAATCTAATATATAGCCGGGATCCTTACCTCCGATATCAGTCCAGTGAGCACGAACACACGTATAGGCTACAAGCTTATTATTAAAGAAAGCGCCGCTTACAAGAATTGCATCATTTGTGTGTGCTCCAGTTACATATGGTACGTTCATCATAATCACGTCACCAGGCACAATTTCATCAAACAAACCAAGCTCTTGACACTTGGCTACGGCGTATTCATTAGCACCTAGAAATACTGATAGACCGGTTGAGTCACCCAATAGACGCAATTCTCTATCAAAGATGGAGAGTCCATAGTCATTAATTTCGTAGATTATTGTAGAATAAGCAGTTCGAACAAGTGTCCGTTCCATCTCACGAGCCGCTGATGAAATATAATGACGAATGACTTCAGTAGTGGCTGCATCCACCGATATTTTATCCATATTTACATCATCCATTAGTGAATCTCCAGTGTGATGATGATTTGGCCATATTTATCTATCTCAGCCTTCTGGTCACTATAAAATACAGTAGTAGTTGTGGTTTCCTCTATTATTGCTGGACCAGGAAGTTTATCTCCAGACATAAGAACTCCTCGATCATATACCGAAAATTCAACTAATTCCCCAGTAGCAAAACAATAAGCCAAACGGTTATCTAGTTGGGGTATGGATTCCCCGGAGGCTCTATTAACAATCTCATTAAGAGTTGGTTTTGATTCTTGGCCTATTCCACGAACTCTTATATTAACAAGCTGAACTGGATCACTCATTGAGTGTCCATATCGACGAGAATGAGCTTCATTAAAGCGGGTTTTAATCTCTTCAAGACTGGAAACGCCATCGATCGATACTTCAAGTGAATGTTCTTGCCCGAAATACCGAAGCTCTGCCAAATATTCTATTAGTTGAGACTTTTCTGAAAACCCCCCTTTAGAGAGATCACTGCGAGCATTAATAGCTAATTCATTAATAGCTGATGTTAAATCGATCATCTCTATATCATCTAGTAGAAGTAAAACAGTTTGGGCATATTCTTGAACTATATCAGTCATCAACATACCCCAAGCAGAAAATACTGAAGATGCTTGAGGTATAATTATCTCGCTTGTTTTCATTTCTCGTCCTACTAATGGAACAAACATACCGCCACCGCCTCCAAATCCGAGCATAGAAAACTCACGTGGATCGAGTCCCGCTTCAACCGTAATTTCTCTAACAGCACTTACTGTTTTAGCCAATAGGACATCATAAATACCTCGACAGGCTGATATCACATCTAAACCAAGAGGTTCAGCAACATGCTGTTGAACCGCAAACTCTGCTTTATCTGATTCAAGTGGCATTTCTCCACCTAAAAAGTTTTTTGAATTAAGATAACCCATAGTTAGAGCCGCGTCCGTGAAAGATGGCTGAGTGCCACCTTTTCCATAGCAAACTGGGCCCGGATTAGCTCCCGAAGATTGTGGTCCCACGCGCAACAGCCCATTTTCTGCTCTTGCTAAAGATCCCCCTCCAGCACCAATTGTAGATATGTCATAGGTCGGAATCATTAATGGCAAGTTTTCCAGTGAAGCTTCGTATTTAAGGGCTGGCTGTCCGTTATGAACAACACAGGCATCTGTCGATGTTCCCCCCATATCAACGGCTATAATATTTGGTCGATCAGTAATTTTTGATAATGCCACTGTCCCGATTAATCCACCCGCAGGCCCTGAGAATATTGTATTTACAGGTGCTTGAATAGAATCATTCGCTTTTAAAGCACCCCCACCTGATCTCGTTATATAAAATTCACCTGCAAACCCTGATTTTACAAGGTTTTGTTCTAAACCATAAATATATTTTTGGAAAATTGGTTTAACATAAGCATTTACTACTGTGGTACTGGTTCGCTCATATTCACGGTATTCTCGTACTATATCTGAGGAAATAGATACTGAAATATCTGGGTATATCTCCTCAATAATTATCTTTGCGCGAAGTTCATGAACGGGATTTCTATATGAATGTAGAAAACATATGGCTAATGATTCGCGCCCCATATCTTCAACCAATTTCTTTGCTACCCGCCTGAGAGCAACTTCATCTAACGGGATTATCTCTTCCCCCTGTGAACTCAGTCGTCCTGGAACACCAAGTCTATAGCGTTTTGAAATTAAAACGGGAGGATCATCATAAATCAACTTATACATTTTTTCTCGTGGTCGATGGTACCGACCAGTTTCAAATACATCCTCGAAGCCAGAATTAGTGATAATTCCAGTGGGTACACCTTTGCGCTCTAAAACTGTGTTAAGGCCCAGAGTTGTTCCATGAACAAATGTCTCTACATCTGATAAATGTATATTCAATCGTGTAATAGCTGCAAGAACACCTTGAGCAGCATTTTCCGGTGTAGTAAAATCTTTCTCAAGGCGCAATTCCCCATTCGATGTATCATAGATTATTGCATCCACGAATGTTCCGCCAATGTCTACAGCTAGTCGTTTTGCCATTATATTTACTTATTCTCTTCAATCATAGCGCATCCAATCACGCAATAAAGCTGTAGTTGCCTGGGGTGTCTCTAAGGGTGGCATATGAGCACAGTCTTCTATTATAGATAATCGTCCAAGAGGGGCTAAATCAGCAATCTCCTCATGCTCTGCAACGGAAGTGAGAGCATCTTTTCTACCAACAATAGCTCTTACAGGTATATTGGTATTTTTTAGAATTTCTCTTGAATCAACTCTAGTTAACATTGCTCTATGTCTATCAGCAAAAAGTTTAGAACCTATTCGTTCACCCATGGCTCTTACTCTTTTCCCTAAAGGCCCCTTGAGGTGTTTTGGTGTTAATAATTGTGGAAGAAAACGATCTAGTAAATCTCCAAACCGACCTTCTTCGCAATCAGATATAGCTACTTTCCGGTTTTCTGATTTTTTTTGTGTGTCTTTTCTTGAAGACGTATCCAAAAGCGCAATCCGCGTTACGCGCTCGGGAGCTTGGCGTAAAACCTCTAACGCAACATAGCCACCCATTGAAAATCCAGCAAT